>JBHLOF010000068.1:0-22730 GCA_048940805.1 Promethearchaeota archaeon | reverse complement strand
AAAGGTTTTTTTTGAAAATATTTTAGGTACTTGTTTCCAAATCGTTCCCCAGAAAAAGTGTTTTGCTCGTTTCTTCTTTACTCTGTTTGAGAGAGAAGGTTTTTCCCCTATGGCTAGTTGTAATAATTCAATGATATGATAAATTTTTAGTCTTCTAGGATACAATTTTTTATTAGCAGTAAAAGTTGCTAAGCATCCAGCACAATAAACACATACAGCATCAGCTTTTAATCTCTTAAAATCTCTAAAATTTCTGAAAGCTGCTGACTTTATTTTGAATGGTTGGTAAGAACTATCCACAGAAAATCCTGCACCGATTCCACAGCATCGCATATTTTCTCTACAAGCGTCTAATTCAAGAGTTTTTACACCAATTTTAGAAAGTATTATACGTGGCAAATCCATGTATTCATCACCAAACATTTTACCATAACATGAATCTTGAATCACTACAGTCATGTTTAGCTTATTTTTGATTTTTATTTTTCCCTGTTCAATTTCTTCCCATAGATATTGAATATAAGATTTAACTTCTTCAAACTCATAGGTAAGTCCGTAATGAGGTAGAACGTTTTTAAAAACGTTTGTTCCAGCGGTACATAATACTAACAATTTTTTTGGATTTAGTGTTTTAAACCATTTATCTAATCTTTTTGAAACCTGAAATAATTCATCACGATAACCAGTACGAAATAAAGTTTCCCCACAACAATATTCCAAACGGCCTCTTATGTCTAAATCTTTAAAAAAACTTGTTTGTGACAACTCTGCGAATGTAATAATATTACAACCAGGGTAAGTTAAAGTATCACTTTTCAATGGTTCTAAAGAAGCCCAACTTTTCACTAATTCTTTTGTCTTTTTCGGTAGATGTTCCATTACGTATGAACGAAAATTTGGATAATGGGGATACAAGGTCATGTAATACTTCCCCCTCTTCCTTAATCCTTTATTTCGGTATTGTTCATTCCATCTTTGTAAAATTAAACTTGCAGGATGCGCATTTTTGGAACAATAAAAATTGCATGTAAAACAACTTTGACATTCAGTTAAAATTCTGCTAGTTTCTTCACCCGAAATTAATCTCTTCATCTCTTCAATAGATTCCTCTTCAGAAAGCTCCATAATAGGACACTTTTTAAAGCAATCTCCGCATAAATTACAGGAATCTCTATTAAATGCTGAAAAAAACTCAAATCCTACTGGATCAATCTTATTCACGCTTCCTACACCTAGTCAAAACACTATAAAATTATTTCATTACTAATACTCATTTCAAACTTATAATATAACCATTTGAATTCGTATCAAAAACACCTTTAGAGGATTCTAATAACATTTATTAGTGTGTTTAAAGTTGAAAAACTTATGGAAAAATTCCTCTCAATTCAATTGCTTTTGCAATACGAGAAACAGCAATTATATAAGCTGCCGTACGTAGCGGAATATTTCTTTTTTTATAAATCTCGTAAACGTCTTCAAAAGCTTCAAGAAGAATCCTTTTCAATTCTCTATTGATTCTATCTAGATCCCAGAAGTATGCTCGAATATCCTGAACGTATTCAAAATATGAAACACAAACTCCTCCAGCATTAGCAAGGATATCCGGTATTACGTGTATTCCCTTACTAAACAATACTTTGTCAGCTTCAGGGCTAGTTGGACCATTCGCACCTTCGAGGACAATTTTACATTTGAGATCATTAACATTATCTCTTGTTATCTGGTTTTCAAGCGCAGCAGGAACTAGAATATCACATTCTGTTTTAAATAATTCATCATTAGTAATCAATTTATAACGTTTATCTTTGAAATCTTTTAAGTACTTGCCACTTTGAGTCCAATTAAGTAATTCATCGATTTCTAAACCGTCAGAATAGTAGAGACCACCGGAGATATCTGATACTGCCAAAATTTTGCAGCCACGTTCAAATAATAGTTTAGCAATCCATCCTCCCACATTACCAAATCCTTGGATAACAATGTTTTGTGTTTCAAGTTTAACCCCTAATTTTTCGCACATAGCATCAATAATAAAGTATAAACCCATACCCGTTGCAGAATTTCTTCCCACTGAGCCTCCAATTGAAATCGGTTTTCCAGTTACAACTCCTGGTACAGAACGCCCCTTATTCATGCTATAAGTATCCATGATCCAAGCCATTATTTGAGCATTTGTGTTAACATCTGGAGCAGGTACATCTATATCTGGTCCGATTATATTTATAATTTCAGATGCATATCTTCTAGTCAGTTTTTCTAATTCTCTCTTTGACAATTCTCTTGGATTTACGCATATACCTCCTTTAGCACCACCTAAAGGCAGTTTTAAAAGGCTACATTTCCAAGTCATCCAAGTTGCTAAAGCTTTAACCTCATCAAGGTTCACATTTGGCGCAAATCTTATACCACCTTTTCCTGGACCCCGGACTGTAGAATGATGGACTCGATATCCTTCAAATATTTTAAGAGATCCATCATCCATCATTATAGGGATAGATACAATTAAAGCTCTCTCAATCCTCTTAAGATATCGTGTTACATTAGGATCTAATCCCATTTCTTCAGCCACAATATCTATCTGTTCTTTTGCTACTTCGAACGGATTTAATTCCACATTCCTTCACTACCTGTGATTATTAATTTTTCTCATGGGAATAGCCCCCTTAATTCATGTGCTTTAGCTAGTCTTTCGGCTCCTATTGCATATGCCGCAGTTCTATAAGAAGTCTCTTTTTCATTCGATAAATCTATAACAGATTCAAATGCTCTTACTAAGATCCTTTTCATTTCACTATTTACTCTTTCAAGATTCCAAAAATATGAATGTATATCTTGAATATATTCAAAATATGATACACATAATCCTCCGGCGTTAGCAAGAATATCAGGGATGACAGTAATACCTTTTTCATTTAATATTTCATCTGCTTGTGAGGTTGTAGGACTATTGGCACCTTCTAATATTATTTTACAATTAATGTTATTTGCGTTTCCGCTGAAAATTTGATTCTCCGTTGCTGCAGGGACGAGTATATCACATTCTGTACTTAATAATTCTTCATTTGTAATGATCCTAAGATCATTCTCCTTGTAATCCTTGAAAAAGTTGCCATTTTGTTTCCAACTGATGAGTTTATTAATATTTAACCCTTTATCAGAATGAATACCCCCTGTTGAATCTGTGACAGCTATTATTTTACATCCAACACTATTTAGAATTTGAGCAACAACGCTTCCGACCTTCCCAAAGCCTTGGATTGCGACAGTACTTGATGCTAAACTGAAATTTTGTCTTTCGCATAAAGTTTCGAGAATATAAAACATGCCTGTACCAGGTGCTTCGGTACGTCCAACTGTTCCCCCAATATCAATAGGTTTTCCTGTGACAACACCTGGAGATGATCTGCCTTTATTCATCGAATATGTGTCCATGATCCAGGCCATTTCTCGTTCACCTGTATTCATATCTGGAGCGAGGATATCAATATCAGGACCAATCATATTTAAAATTTCTGAAGTATATCTTCTCGTGACCTTTCTTAATTCATTTATTGACAACTTCTTTGTATCAACACGGACTCCGCCTTTTGAGCCCCCCAGAGGTAATTCTAGTAGACTAGTTTTAAAGGTCATCAAGAAAGCGAGTGCCTTAATTTCATCTAGAGTCACATCAGGGGAATATCTCAAACCGCCCTTTGCGGGTCCTCGTAGTGTTGAGTGGTGTACCCTGTAACCCTCAAATATCTGAAGTGATCCATCGTCCATAATAACAGGAATAGAGACAATTAAACTACGTTCCACTTTTTTTAGATATTTCAATGAATTCGGATCCAGATCAATTACATCGGCAGCTATATCGAGCTTTTTTTTAGCACTTTCAAAAGGGTTAATGTCTTTCAATTTAACTCACAAAATAATATTATTATCGAGATGAGTTAATTAATTTACTTTATAAGATATATTTATTTGAAAATTGAAAAGTTGATGCCATGGTTGTTATTTCTTCAAAAATCAATTTTTAGTGTATAAGTTATTAGAGATTGACCAAACAATATTGAACAAATTGTAAAGGATCATTCGCACATCCCCCTGAATCTAAACCCCCTAGCTGATCTAAAATTTTTTGGGGAATTAAGTTATCTGCTAACCACAAATCTTTCAAATTCATAAGAGATTCTAATCCTTTAACATGAATTATACGGTTTTGTCCTAAATCAAGAGTTTCTAATTTAGTAAGAGGTTCTAAGCCCCTAATTTCTCCGATATCATTTTCTGATAGGAAAAGATTTTCTAAATTTGTCAAGGAGTATAATCCTTTAATATTAGAAATTTTATTTTGCTTTAAATTTAATATTTTTAAGCTTTTACAGTTATTTAAGCCTTTGATTTCTGATATCTGATTTGAATTTAGCCACAATGTCTCAAGATTTTCCAACGATTCGAGATTTTCTATATTTTGAATTAAATTATTATTGAGATAGAGACTTCTTAGTTTTGTTAATTTTTCTAAACCTTGAAGTGTGGTTATTTGGTTTCCAGCGATATTTAATACCTCTAAATTCTTTTGGTTTTCCATATTTTCAATAGTTTTGAGTTGGTTTCCCGCAATCCATAAAACCTCAATTTGAGTCAGATTGTTTAATCCTTTTATTTGAGAGATATTATTCCATGATAAATCCAATCTTCGAAGTGAAGTTAGGTTCTCTAATCCTTCTAATTCTTCTATTTGATTCCCCCGCAGATACAATTCTTTAAGATTCGTCAGTTTGTCAAGTCCCTTTATTTTTTTAATTTGGTTGCTTATTAAATGCAGAATTTCAAGGTTTTCTAAATTATCCAATCCTTTTATTTCCACGATCTTATTACTGCCTAGATTTAAAATTTCTAAGTCAACCAAATTGTCTAAACCTCTAATTACCACAATTTCATTAGAACTAAGTTCAAGGTTAGTCAACCCCTTTAGCTTGTCTAATCCTATGATCTCCTCGATATCTTTGATTTCTAAAAGCCCCAAATCGAGAAATCCATTCTTTATTTCAAATTTAGTACCAGCTAATTCCACAGATTTCATCACAATCACTTATTCTAAAGTGCTTAGATTGGTTCTGTTAGTAACAACTTTAATTAGATATAAATTAATTATAGAACGTTTTTAATTTATTCATTTTCATTTAAAAAAACTTATCGATTGTATAGTCCACCCCTAAGACCTTTCTATTTAATAATAAAAACTTATTAAAATACCATCCAAGTTAATAAAAATATGAAAGCTATAGTTTGTAAGGAATGTGGTTATTCTTTTGAGGATAGAGACCCAGGTATATATTATTGTCCTAATTGTGAAAAAAAAAAGAAATTTTTTAAATTCGAAGCCTTCTGTGGGGCAAAACCGAATGAACTACATGAGGTAAATTAAATAATAATCCATATTTATTCTTATTAAATGTCTTTGTTTTACGCAGTCTGTAAGGAATGTGGATATAGTTTTAAGAATAAAGACCCTGGATTTTATTATTGTCCAAATTGTAAAAAGGAAAAAAACTTCTTGAAACTGGAGTTATATGATGGAGTAAAACCATCAGAAATTCATGAAAATGATAAAGAGATAAAATTTTAATTACAGCTACTTTTCTTTTCTTTATGGCACGAGCATTATATATGGATGATTCCTATCTAAAAAATTGGGATGCCAAAGTAACTAACATTAAAGATGGGAAGTTTATTATTTTAGACAAAACGGCTTTTTATCCCAAAGGTGGCGGACAACCCTGGGATGAAGGCTTCATAATCAAAAGTAACGAACAGTACAAAGTAGTCTATGTTGGTAAGTTTTCTGGCGAAATAAGTCATGAAGTTGAAAGATCTGGTTTAAAAGTCGGAGATATCGTTTCATGTAAACTCGATTGGGAGAGAAGATATACATTCATGCGATATCATACAGCATCTCATCTGATTTCAAATATATTGTACAATAGGGCTAATGCTAAAATAACTGGAAATCAAATAGAGATGGACAAAACACGGATGGATTTTTCAATGATAGACTACTCTCCTGAAAAATTAAGATCTTTTGTAGATGAAGCTAATTCGATTATTGAACAAAATTTGTCAATTACTATAGATTATATGTCTAGACAAGATGTTTTAGGAAAACCTGAACTGGCTCGCTTAGCTATAGGACTTCCAAACAATATTGACGAGTTACGTATTGTAAAAATAGGGGATGTTGATATCCAAGTAGATGGGGGAACACACGTTAATAATCTCTCTGAAATTGGTAAAATTGAGATTACAAAAACTGTTAATAAAGGAAAAAATAACCGTAGAATGTATTTTATACTCAAATAATCCAATATCTTAGTGTATATCCACGTACAAAATTTTGTATTAATAAAAATCTAATCTTATTGTAAATATCATTCTCTCATTTTTTCCTTTCTATGAGTAAACTCAAAAAAAAATTAAGATACAAAATTACTGTAGTAGGAGATGTAAGGGTTGGGAAGACATCTCTCATTTCAAAATATATTTTAGGTACTTTTGAAACGGGGAGATGAGTGGATTAATAAAAGCATTCATATCCGATTTTTTTTATTATTAATTCTTGGATTTTCTAAATATTAAAATTTGTTAATTAGATTTTTAATAAAATGGAAGATTTATAATCAGAAAAAATCTAATATTTCTAATAGAAAATTATTTGAAATTACTTTTTCCAAATAAAACTTTAGAAGGCGCTTATATGTTAGAAGAATCAAAATCCAATGATCCAAACCTTATTGATGTTAACGAATTTAATAAGAGATTACAGGAGTGGGGTAAAAAATATGCTCCACTCCTCCTAGATGTTGCAAAAAAAGCGGCTGATAATAATTATTCATGGGGATCTTTTCTTGAAGAGAATGCTAAAAAATTCCCTACAAATATTGCTATTAAGTTTGAGGATGAGATCCTTACTTATGAACAGTTTAATGAAAAAGTAAACCAATATGCTAATTATTTTCTCTCCTTAGGGTTGAAAAAGAATGATGTTGTAAAGGTTTTAGTACAAAACCGAATTGAACTTCTGCTTATCTATTCCGCGAATGCAAAGATTGGAGCAATATCTTCATTGATCAATACAGAATTGCGAAAAAAAACCCTAGTCTATAGTTTGAATCTTACTCCTGGTAAGTTAATTATTGTTGGGGAAGAATGCTATAAAATTTTTAATGAAATTAAATCTGAAATCGAATTATCAGATGCTATACAACTTTGTTTTGTACACGATAGCGGTGAAATGGATCTTCCTGTGGGATTTACAAATCTTCCGAAAGCTGTTTTAAATCATTCTACAGATAATCCACAAACTACAAATAATATCGTCCCTCAAGATGTAATTGCGTATATATTTACATCTGGTACAACAGGTTTACCAAAAGCAGCACTGTTAACCCATGCAAGAGTGACTCTTGGAGGTTATGCTTTTGGAAATATGATTGCAGGATTTACACCAGATGATACAATATATATTTCGCTTCCCTTCTTTCACGGCACAGCTCTAATGACAGGTTGGCCATCTGCATTAGTTAATGGCGCTGCATTAGCCCTAGCTCGTAAGTTCAGTGCTAGCCATTTTTGGGAAGATATTCGAAAACATAATGCTACTTGCTTTAGTTATGTTGGAGAGATATGTCGTTATTTAATGAATCAACCACTTAAACCAGATGATTCAGAAAATCCTGTGAGGGCTGTAATTGGAAATGGTCTTCGTCCGGATATATGGTTTGATTTCAAAAAAAGATTTGATATCCCTTATATTGGAGAATTCTATGGATCTTCTGAAGGAAATGGAGCATTTGCTAACTTATTAAATTTTGATTGCACCTGTGGTTATTCTTTTGGTGGTTATGCAATTGTAAAATATGACCATGAAGCGGATAAACCTACGCGAAATGAAAACGGGTTTATGGAAGTGGTGCAGCCAGGTGAAGTTGGGTTACTCCTTTTTGAAAGTACGGAAACTGCTCAATTTAGGGGATACACAGATGAAAAAGCAACTGAAGCGAAATTGTTTCGTAATGTTTTGAAAGAAGGAGATGTATGGTTTAATACAGGTGATCTATTACGAGATCAGGGATGTAATCATGCTCAATTTGTTGATCGACTTGGGGATACTTTCCGGTGGAAGGGAAATAATGTTTCAACGACTGAAGTAGAAGAATTACTTAATACTTTTGAGCAAATCTCGATGTCATGTGTTTATGGTGTTAAAATTCCGTTCACTGATGGTAGGGCAGGGATGTCTGCGGTTGTTTCATCATCAAATGCTAAAGATTTTGATTTCACTAAATTACTGAAACTCCTTACAGATAACCTTGCACCTTATGCTATCCCTCTTTTCCTAAGATTTAAATCCGGCCTTTCAACAACTCAAACCTATAAATTCAAAAAGCTCGATCTCAAGGATGAGGGATTTAATCTTCAAAATATAGAAGATCCTATATTTATCTTACTCCCAGATGAGTCAGAATACCAACCTATGACAAAAGAAATATATGAAAAAATCCTAAATCAAGAGTACAATTTTTAGTTAAATTTTTTTTATTATAATCCCGTATTTATTTTTTTTATTAAGTGAAAGATTTATTATCAGAAAAAATCTAACTATTAACATCAATAATATTCATAAAAAAAGAAATTAGGAATGTTAGAAGGACAAAAGCGAGAAGAAATAAATCTTATTGATGAAAAAGAATTTCAGAAACGATTAAAAGAATCGAGTAAGAAAAACGAAAAAATTATAATAGAACTGTTAGAAAAACTCGCTGAAGACAAAACTTCTTGGGGAACAATAATCGAAAAGAATGCTGAATTATATTCCGAAAATATAGCTGTAAAGTTTGAAGATGTTATTCTAAATTATAAACAATTCAATGAAAAAGTTAACCAGTATGCTAATTACTTTATAACTCTCGGTCTAAAAAAGGGAGATATTGTAGAATTATTGATGACCAATCGTTTAGAGTATCTTCTAATATTTACAGCAATAGGGAAAGTTGGTGCAATTGGTTCATTAATTAATTATGATTTACGAGAGAGCTCATTAGAACATTGCCTAAACGTAGCTCCTGGAAAATTAATAATAATCGGTGAAAACTGTTATGAAGCTTTTGATAAAGTTAAAAACAATCTAGTTCACGTGGATGGACAAATTTGGCTTTTTGTATCTGATCAGGATTTAATCACTCCAGCTGATAATTTTATTAATCTTACTGAAGCCATAAAAAAATTTTCGACTGAAAATCCCTCAACAACAATTGATATTAAGAGTTCTGATCCTCTTGCTTATATATTCACCTCTGGTACGACAGGATTACCAAAAGCCTCAATCTTTCTCCATTCCCGAATGGTTGGCAGTTGTTATCTTATTGGACTTGTGATTGGAGAATTAACTCAAGACGACACGATGTATATCCCGCTTCCTTTATTCCATACAACCGCTCTGTGCTTAGGTTGGGCTGCTGGTGTTGGTGCTGGTGCTGCAGTTGCTCTAAGTCGTAGATTTAGTGTATCTCGATTTTGGGATGACATCCGAAAATTCGATGCTACCGCTTTTAATTATGTTGGTGAAATGTGCCGATATTTGATAAATCAACCAGTTTCCCCAGAAGATTCACAAAATAAAGTAAAAACAATTATAGGAAACGGTCTTAGACCAGATATTTGGATGGATTTTAAGAAACGGTTTAGTATTACTAGAGTTGCAGAGTTTTATGGTGCATCGGAAATAGGCCTTACATTTAGTAATTCTCTTAACTTTGATTGTACGGTAGGGTATTGTGCTAGTCCATATGCCATTGTCAAATTTGATTATAATGAAGAGCGACCTGTAAGGGATGAAAATGGTTTTATGGAGAAAGTAGGGCTTGGTGAAGCAGGTTTACTTCTCTGGGATATTCAAACTCCGGGGGTATTTGTAGGTTATACCGATAAAAAAGCATCTGAGGCTAAGATATTTAGACATGTCTTTAAAGAAGGAGATATTTGGTTTAATTCTGGGGACATTTTAAGAGATCAGGGATGCAATCATGTTCAATTCGTAGATCGAATTGGTGATACTTTTCGCTGGAAAGCTCAAAATGTTTCCACTACAGAAGTTGAAGAAGTACTTCACATCCTTGAAGAGGTATTAATGGCTTCTGTCTATGGAGTAAAAATTCCCTTCACTGATGGGCGAGCAGGAATGGCTTCAATAGTTATCAGCACAGATCTCGTGGATTTTGACCTCAATAAACTTCTAAATCATTTTAAAACTAATTTACCTTATTATGCTATCCCTATCTTTCTAAGATTTAAACCTAATTTAGCGATAACATCCACCCTTAAGTTTAAAAAAGGTGACTTAAAAACGGAGGGCTTTAATCTGGATAAAATTGAGGATCCTATCTATATTTTACACCCAGAAAAACAAGAGTATGTTCCTTTTACTCAAGATATTTACGAAAATATTAAAAATAGGAAATATAAATTCTGAAAAACTAAATCTATGGTTCCCAACGCTTTTTTTCTTCTTCTTTCTTTTCTCTTTTTAATTCCTTCTTTTCTTTATGAGTTAATTCATCATAACGTTTAGTATATATTTCTTCATATCGCTCCCTTAATGCTTCCACATCTTCTACGTGTCCGATTTTATCCTCAAGATCATCCTCAAAAAAGAAATTCTCCTTGAACTTTTTAGCAGGAATTCCCACATAAATCCAATTTTCTTCTAACACTTGCCCTACGGTTGTTACACTATTCGCAGCAAGAATACAGTTATGTCCAATATGAGTTCCAGGCATAACAATTGCATGTGAACCTATTCTTACATTATCCTCAATGATAGTTTTTCTAATTATCAACAAGTTTCCGATAATAACTGCTCCTTGAATAATTGAGCCTTGACCAACTACAACATCTTTCCCAAACTCGATAAACTCTGTATCAACCCAACCTTCGAATAAAGAATTGGAGATTTTTGTTTTAACTCCAAAAGCCTTAAAACAGATATTATCCAAAACTCCAGGGAAAGGAAATCGGTGAGCTAACCAAACTGGCCAGCGTTTTATAGTGTTCCGAAGACTCCAATATCGATAATCTTTATCTGCTGGATGTCTTAAGAAAGTTCCTTCTCGAGGTTTATGAATTGCATTAATGATTAGCAGTAATATTTTAGTGAAGAAAATTGCTGAGAAAACGATGGTTACATACATTAAAAATGCCAATAGCGGTAAATAAGTATAAAAATGAACAGGACTACCACCTAATTCTTCTATTATAAAAGCCCAAAAAAAACGCCAGTATAACCAAAATTCCAAAAGAAGTGGAATTATGCTAATCCAAATAAGAAAGATATAAAAAATTAGATACCTTTTTCTCGCAAGAATCGTTGGTGTGAAAGGACCTACGCGCATCGTATTAGGAATACTCATACCTCTTTAACCTCTTTTTTTGTCTTTATTAAATTTTTTTCTTTTTTTATTAAATCTTTTTTGTCTTCATCTATATTAACTTCATGTTCAATCTCAAATTTTTTTGCCTCATCCACATCGCGTTTTAAAATAATGTCTCTTCTTTCTTCAGCATATTTATTTTCTTTCAGTTTAATTGCCGGAATTCCAAAATAAACCCATTTTGGCTCCAAAATTTGGTCGAATGTCGTAGATGAAAGAGCCCCAATGACGGATTCTTTACCCATAATAGTTCCTGGAGCAATGGTTGTGTGACCACCAATCATGATATAATCATCGCATACAACTTTCTTTATAATCAAATATTTTCCAACAACCATGGAGGACATAATTGTAGCTCCTTGTCCAATTAAATTTTTCCTCCCGAATTTGATAAACTCTGCATCGCACCATGCATCATTAAGGTGACTTGAAGCATCCATATCAACACCAAATAAACGTAATGACACTACATCTGTCCATGGAAGTGGTGAATTTCGCATAAACCAAAGTGCAATTTTTTTTAATTCAGTTCTCAGTGTCCAAAATTCAAAATCAGTATCACCGATTTCTGCTTTAAAGATGCCCTCTTTGGGTTTATGTATTAAATTAATCAATAATAAGAGTAATTTACTGAAGAGAATACATGCTAAAATAAAGATATAGATTGATCCAAAAATTGCTAATGGAAGGAACGATAATATTGCAACCCAATTTCTATCTAATAAATACCAATACCACAATATTGAAATCAATAATCCTGCTAACCAGAATATGGGAAGATAAACTGCTAAAAACTTTAAATTTACTCTGCTTATTGCTGAACTCGTGGTGAAATCAATAGCTAAATCTACTTTTTTCAAATTATTTATATCAACTTCTTTGTCTTTTAATTGACTAAGTAGTTCTTCAACATTAACTGTGTCATCAATTATAGGTTCTGAAATCTCTTTTTCTTTTAATTTTTTCAACAATTTCTTATCAGTATATCCCGCAATATTCTCATTTTTCTCTAAATCTTTAGGAATAAGGTCTAAGTACTCCATTGTTTTCTTTCTAAAGATTTTTCTTAGAGGGATTCCCCAATAATAATTTTTTCCTTTTACTATACTATGTTTGTTGGTAGAAGCTAACGGAAGTAAAAAAGTATCATCATTTAATTCTGAACCTGGTCCAATTTGACTCATTGCAGCAGCAGTAACATTATCCCCCACTTTTATCTTGAAGTACGTGATATTTCCGAAAATACCTTGAATCAAATGGCTAGCTAACGTTGAATTAACACCGAAATAACAGTTTTCTCCAACTACTATAAATTTATCCATCCCTACTGATTCTTCTAAGGTTGTACCTTTTCCAATTTTATTTGATCCTACAATATTAAAAAACCAATTACTTAACCAAGGAAATACACCCTTAGTCAATGAATTTTTGCCATATTTAATTAAAAAACTCCTAATATGGTAATAATTTGCTGCCTTGCTCCGGATATTACGTGGAATAACCCCAGACTTAGAGGGGGAGATTTTCTCAGAAATTTTCCAACATATCTTAGATGATAGCCCAAGAATTAATAGATGAAGCAAATAACATCCTATAAGAACAATCGGCATCAAAAAAAATGCGATCAAAGAGTTACTCTGTGTAAAAATACTTAAAAAATTTTGGATGTTTAAGAAATTTGGGAGAAAAATATTGAGAAGGTACCAAAAAAAGAGAACTCCTGGAAAGACCCATGAGCTATAGAAAATAAAACTAAAAATAATGATGTACAAATGAAACTGAAGATTGACTTCTTCTTTAAGAACACGATTCTCAGAGCTTTTTGTATCAGGTGGTTCGGTTTCGTCAACCTCGTCGATCATTTTAATCAATATTTGTCATTAAAAGTTATTAAACTATGAAACACCTTAATTTTTGCTCTATTAAAAAGCAATTGATAATTACTATACATTATAAGATATTTTTTATCCTAATAAATTTATGATTAATACTTTAAAAAAAATAGTATGAAAAATAAGTGCGAAAATTGCGGGGAATGTTGCTTAAGAACCGAAATGTTACTTTCAAAAAGCGATATTAAAAGGATTACTAAAAGATATCCTAATAAACTGGAAAAAAAAGATTTTGTCATAAAGAATCAGCATGGATTTTTCCAATTAAAGAATATTGATGAGCACTGTATCTTTTTTGAAGTTCAATCAAAACATTGTAAAATTTACAAATTCCGCCCTAGAGGATGTAGATTTTACCCATTAATATTTAATTTCCAAAATAACAATTGCATTTATGATGATGACTGTCCTAGACCTCATTTATTCTACCAGAATAGAACAAAATTAAAAAAAGTATGTCAAAAACTATCTAGATTTCTAGAAGTAGAATTAAGGATAAAATGAATTAGTTTTTCTTTCTTTTTTCTAAATATTTTCCGTATTTCCACCAGCGATAACAAGATATTGCTGCTGCTGCAGTAGTTCGATATGCTACGAATCCATGGGGAAAAGCTTTGGAACGGAATTCAGCATTTAATTTCATCCCTTGCTCAAACATATTCATTTCGCTGAGAACACACATTAATAACTTATCCGAATCAGGAGGTAAAGCTTTAGAAATCTTTTCTATATAATCATCCAAGCCACTTCCTCTTCGAAAAACAATAAATTCTGGAGAACTTGCCATTATTATGGAAGAGAATTGAGGTTCATCTCCTAACATCCTAATTATATTAATTGTATGTTCCAAGCTGTTCTTTCCACCAAATTCTAACGGATTTTTTAGATTAGAGTTTATTTCGGGAATGAATTGATTTATTTTTTCAGTCAGTTCTTTTGATAAAAGAGGCATAGTCAGACCGCTCCGTTCAACCTCATCAGTGCTTTCTACTGCTGTACCCCCACTCATTGATAACACAGCTGTTCCTAGGGTTTTCGGAAATGGATAAATTATGCTTGTTTGAATCATATCCGTTAATTCCACAAAATTTTCGACTAGAATTACTCCTGTTTGTTCTGCCATTGATTCCCATAATTTGTAATTACCTGCTAATCCTCCAGTATGACTCATGACTGCTTGATGACCGGTTTGAAAGACACCACCTTTCCAAATGATCACAGGTTTCTTTGCGGTTGTTTCTCTTAGCAATTGAACAAATTTGTTACCATCTCTTTTTATATTTTCAATATACATTGTGATAACTTTTGTCTCAGGATCATCTTTAAAATACTGTAAAAAATCAATTAAATCCAAATCAATTTGATTACCAAGGGAAACTACTTTTGAAAAGTTATAACCTAATGACTCTGCAATCATTCCATGGCTAAAAGCAATCCCTCCACTTTGGGATATAAAAGCTACTTGTCCACTATTTTTTATTTGACCGAGATCTTCTAAACCTTCTAAATTTTCTAAATCAATTACAGAATTTTCATTATTTGTACCCCGCATTGACCTAAATGACATTAAAAAAGTTAATCTTGATTTTGGTGATATAACTCCCATACAATTAGGTCCCAGGATACGTATTCCATATTTTGAAGCTACGTTTATTAGTTCCTCCTCTAATTTTTTACCTTCCTTATCAAATTTAGTGTCTAATTCAGAAAATCCACTACTAAATATATGAGCAAATGGGATTCCCTTTTTACCTATTTCCTCAATAATTGAAGGAGTAGCTTGGGCAGGTACAGCAATTATTGCTAGATCAACAGGTATCTCATCAGGTATCGTAGATATAGAATCATAAAACTGATATCCCATTAAATCCTCACCAGCATATTTTGGATTTACAAGATAAATTGGATTCGGAAATTGGGCACCTTTTAATGAATAAACATATTGAGTTGCTCCAGACGGGTTTACTTTTGAAACACCAATAATTACAATTGAACGTGGATTAAAAAGGCGTTCGAACGGTATATTTTCTCTCGTTAAGGGAAGACTTCTTACAGATATTTTGTTTCACCTTTCAAAATTCGGATAATTTCGACAAATAAACTCTTCGATGTTGTATATGAAAATTTATTTTTTACTATATAGAACGTATAGAAAAATTATGCATTCCTTTTGATTTTTACTTTATCAGATTTCAAACGATAATAATGCATAATTCAAAATCTAAATAAAAATTTTAATAGTTTTTACAAACTCAGTTAAAGTAGATCCTTCTTATCTTCATCGATATTAACTTCATGTTCAATCTGAAATTTCTTTTCTTCATCAACGTCTCTTTTCATTAGGATCTCTCTCTTTGATTCAGCGTATTTATTTGGTTTGAATTTTTTGACCGGAATTCCTAAATAAATCCAATCAGGTTCAAGGATCTGATTAAAAACAGTGTTGGAAACCGCCCCGACTATTGCGTTCTTTCCTAGGATAGTACCGGGAGCTATAGTCGAATGTCCTCCAACAATTGAATAATCATCACAAAAAACATTTTTTATAATTAAGTATTTACCGACCACCATTGAGGACATAATAGTAGAACCTTGTCCGATTAACACTCTACGACCAAATGTAATAAATTCACCATCACTCCAGGCATCATGCAAAGTACTTGAAATAGTCATTTTAATTCCGAACCATTTGAAAGCTAATATGTCCATCCAAGGTATGGGCCAGTTTCGGATAAGCCAATAGACTATTTTCTTTAGTTCAATCCTGAGAGACCAAAATTCAAAATCGCTATTACCCAATTCCGCTTTAAATATACCTTCTTTTGGTTTATGAATTAACTTGATTAGAATTAGAAATAACTTACTAAAAAGAAAACAAGCTACAATAAATACAAACCATAAAATTATTAGAATTGTAGGTAAAAAAAAAGCCATAATTAGCCAGTTTCTAATTAAGGAGACGTAAGTATAAAAAATAATAGAAATAATCATCCCTGACATCCAAAAAATAGGGAGATAAACCGCTAAAAATTTTATATTTACCAGAGATATCGCACTACTGGTTGTGAAATCAATTGATAAATCTTTTTCTGTTAAATTTAGTACTTTATTTTTATCCTCGGACAAATCCTCGGTAGATTGAGGTTCTGAGGGTGGAGGAATTTTTTCATTTTGCTCACTTTTAAGCTTAAGTTGTTTTAAAAGATTCTTATCTTTATAACCTGCAATATTTTCATTTATTTCTAGATCTTTAGGTGTAAGGTCAAGATATTGAATTACTTTTTTTCTAAAAATCTTTCTTAACGGTATTCCCCAGTAATAATTATCGCCTTTTAATATGCTATGCTTGAAAGCTGTTGCTAATGGAAGTAAAAAAGAATTATCATACAATTCTGCTCCCGGTCCAATCTGATTCATCCCAGCAATTGTAACATTATCTCCGACTTTTATTTTAAAATAGGCTATATTACCAAAAATTCCTTCTACCAAATGGCTAGCTAAGGTTGAATTAACTCCTATATAACAATTCTTACCGACATCAATAAATTTGTCATTACCAACTGATTCTTCTAAAGTACTTCCTTTACCGATATTGCTTGTTCCCACAAAATTATAAAACCAATTACTAAGCCAAGGAATAACGCCTTTATTAAAACTATTTTTTCCGTATTTGATCATAAAGCTCTTTAAATGATAAAAATCAAGAGTTTTGCTTGAGATATTCCTCGGGATTATTCCACTCTTACTTGGTGATCTCTTTTCGCAAAATCTCCAAAAAACACGAGTGATTAAGCCAATTAATAGCAGACGAATAAGATAACAAATAATAATAACTAAGGGCATTGTTAGCAGTCCTATTAGAGGTTTAATTTCAGTAAAAAGTGCGAAAAAGCTAGCTGTTCTTAAGAATCCTGGCAAAAAAAATAGATAAATATAAGTCATAAATAATAGGGTTGGAACTATTAATGAAGTTAAAAAAATAGTAAAAAAAATGACAAGATACCAAAAATATTGAAATTTAATTTCTTCTTGAACTACTTGGTCTACTGCATCAATTACATCCGTTTGAAGTTCAGAATTAACCATAGTTTAAGTTTTTGATATATTATTTTCTTTCTTTATATTAATTTCATGTTCGATTTCAAATTTTTTTTCATCATCCACATCTCTCTTTGTTAATATTTCGCTGCGAGATTCGGCAATTTTATTTGGTTTGAATTTAATAACAGGAATTCCCATATATATCCACCCTGGTTCAAGAATTTGGTTATATGTGGTTGTACTAATAGCTCCTACAATAGATTCTTTACCTATTATTGTCCCTGGAGCAATTGATGAATCTCCTCCAATCATAACATAATCGTTAAAAATGACTTCTTGAATTATTAGATATTTTCCTACAATCATCGAGGACATGATAGTAGCACCTTGACCTATTATTATTCTCCTTCCAAATTTGATAAATTCACCATCACACCATACATCATGCATACTACTTGTAAGTGACATTTTTATTCCAAACCATTTAAATGCTAAGATGTCCATCCATGGAATTGGCCAATATCTTATAAGCCAAAAAGCTATCTTTTTTAATTCAGTTCTCAGGCACCAAAACTCGAAATCATTATTACCTTTTTCAGCCAAGAATACCCCTACTTTAGGTTTATGAATTAAATTTATTAAAATTAGGAATAATTTACAAAATACGCAACAAGAAACGATAAATATGAACCAGGTGAAAATTACCATGGCAGGTATAAAGAAAATAATTAAAAATCTAATTTTGAGATAATTAATATATGTATAAAAAAGCATAGCGACTAACATGCCAGATAACCAAAAAATGGGAATATAAACTGCTAAAAATTTAATATTTACTTTTGAAATTGCACTACTTGATGTAAAATCGATTTTCAAATCATCTTTTGTCAATTCTTTAGAATTTGTGGATACATCCTCAATTAGTTGCTTTTTTTCAGAGTTTATATTAGATTGAAGAAAACGCCTTCTAGTTTTTGTGTTGTTTAATAATTTCAAATTAATTTGTCCTTCAATATTTTCATTTCTCTCTAGATCTTTTGGCGTTAAGTCCAAATATTCCATAGTTTTTTTTCTAAATATTTTTCTCAGAGGTAATCCCCAATAATAACTTTTTCCTTTTAAAATGCTGTGTTTACCAGTTGAAGCTAAAGGAAGTAAAAAAGAATTATCATAAACTTCTGTTCCTGGACCTAATATATTCATAGCTGAACCTGTTACATTATCACCTATTTTAACCTTAAAATATGAGATATTACCAAAAATTCCCTCAATAGCATGACTAGTTATTATTGAACTAACTCCGAAATAACAATTCTTACCGACATCGATAAATTTATCATTAGATACAGATTCTTCTAAGGTTGTGCCCTTTCCAATTTTGCTTGAACCAACAAAATTATAAAACCAATTTGCTAACCACGGGAAGACTCCTTTTGTAAAATAATTCTTTCCATATTTCAACAAAAAACTCCGAATATGATAGAAATTTAGAATTCTACTCGAAAAATTCCTGGGAATAATCCCATCTTTACTAGGAGATTTCTTCTCACTCAATTTCCAAAAAAGACGAGTTGTTAATCCAATTATAAAATGACGAATTAGAATACAACCAATAATAACTAGGGGTGTAAATATTAAAGCTAGAAGTGAGTTTATTTCTCCAAAGAGTGTTAAAAAGTTCGGTACTGCTAAGAAATTAGGTAATAAAATAAGATAGACATAATACATAAATAAAAATGATGGTACTATTAATGAGGTGAGATAAATTGTAAAAAGAACGATGATATACCAAAAATATTGAAATTTAATTTCTTCCCGTATGTTGTTTCTCCCCATATCTACTATCGGTTCTTTTTTTTCCACTTCAGCCATAATTGATATTTCTTAAAAATATTTTTAAAAATATTTTCGATATTATATAATTATTAAACTAATTACGCTAAAAAATTCAATGATCAGAATCTATTACTAATGTGTAAATAAAAGAAAAGAGTTTTGGGATTTTCTAGATTTAGTTTATATGTGGATAATCGTTTTTATGTGGTCTTGATTGATATTATTAAAGTCTATAGCCTTTTCTATATCTTCTAATGGTAATTTTTTGGAGATTAATTTATCCACGTTAATTTTTCCAGAATTTAATCCCTCAATTGCTTTATCGAATGGTCCACATCTACTTGTATAGAGAGTTATCTCACGGACAATGACATCAGTTAAGTTAACTGGTGTGTCAAGGCCATGTGTACTTTTTAAATGAACTTTTCCAAGAGTTTTGCATGATTCAATAACATCTTTAATAGCCAAGGGATTACCTGTGGCATCTATTACTATATCCGCTCCCAAACCCGCTGTAATATTTTTGATCCTATTAACAGTGTTTGGTCCATCAAATCTGTTTATCACTTTTTGAGCACCAAGCTTTTTAGCCAATGATAATTTCTTATGAGAACTATCGACAACTATTAGATTAAAACCCTTTTCTAATGCTACTTGGGTTACTAATAATCCTAGTTTTCCAAGTCCAAATATTACCATAATTTCTTCATTTGGATCTGAAGGCATTGTTTCGAATATTTGATAAGCTGCTGCCAATGGTTCAATAAAAGTTGCTTGATCGAATGAGATAGAGCTAGGAATCTCATGGAGCAAATATGAATCGACCTTTATATATTCAGCAAGAGCGCCATCAATATCAATTCCTAGTGCTTTTCGGGAAATACATTGAGTATACTTTCCCTTCTTACAATAGTAACAATTAAAATCAATATTGCTATTTATCTCAGAAGTAACTCGTTTATTAAGCCACTTTGGGTCCACTTTATCTCCTATCTTAATAACTTCTCCCGCAAACTCATGCCCTAAGATTATCGGTGTTGGAGTAGATAATGATCCCTTGAGAATTGCTATGTCGGTTCCACAAAGACCAACACTTTTAACTTGTATTAACACTTGCGAATCATTCATACGGGGATCACGCACAGATTCCACATTCAAATCCTTTCCATCAAATACAGCCGCTTTCATTTATTAATCAATACTATTGTGGATTAAAATGACATTAATTCACTTTGGCATTTTAAATTTATTGTTCATTTTAGGATGTTATGAAATAATCAACAGCGATTAAATTATCATTCTTGATTTAATTTTGTAGTTTTCTTTTCCATTTGACTTTTTATATAATCAATATTCTCCTTCAAAGTTTCTGATATGGGATCATCACTCATTTCTAAGTTATTTAAGACCTGAATTGCATCATTGAATAATTTTAATACCTCTGGGTATTGAGAACTTTTGTAATAAACTCCAGGAATTTTAGAGAATTTAAATGAAATACATTGGATTGCGGTTATAATTATCCAAAGAAGGACAAAGAATGCAAGTGTCCATTCTAAAATGGAATTTATCGGGTTTGTTAACCAAATAATTAAGAAAATCCCAATAAAAAAACCATAATAAGCAGTGTACTTCTTAAATCGTGGTCCTTTATACATCGTAGATTTTGGCCCTAGATACATTAAAAGACTATATAAAACAATATAAATGCAAGATCCAATAAAACTCACCGCAGCGGCAAAAGCATGAAATCCATTAAAAGCAGTTACATAATCTTTGTCTGGGAGTATTCCTACTAAAGCAATACACATATTAGAAAATATGGCAACTCCAGTAGCAATTTTTCTAAGTCGATTTTTGAGATAAACTAGTTCATTTTTCAAATAAATATAAAAAGGAATTAACAATGACCCCGCTACTACGAACCCAATACTGAATAGAGATTTCGCTGGACCTTCCGCAAGCATACTAATGGTGTCTGTCAATATTGTATATCCTGGAGTTAAACCCATTGTTATCAAAAGTATTACTAGAATAAATAATGCTCCAGATAATCCAAACAGCACTTCCATTCTACTTTCTTTTATTGCAACCATATTGTTAACCTTTTGATAGTTTTTATTAGAACTTAAAGCAAAATGAAAAGTTTTTTATTAATTTAGAGTTGATAGTTATAAGTAGGTGTTATTTCTATATAAAAAGTGATTTAATGAGCAAATTCAAATTTAAGATTACAATTATTGGGGATGGATTTGTGGGGAAAACAACCTTGATAAAAAAATTTACTCAAGGAGATTTTCAAAAAGAATATATAAAAACGATAGGAGCACAATTTTCGAAATATAATGAAGAAATTGAAGGGGATATATGTGAATTAGTTTTTTGGGATATTGCGGGGCAAGACGAATTTCATTTCCTTCGACCTTCATTTTATAGATCGAGTGATGCTTCGATAATTGTATTTTCAATAGAGGATACTAATTTTGGAAAAGAAAGCTTTAAGCATGTATCCCAATGGCTCAAAGAGATCAAAAAATTCTGTGGAAATATTCCAGTTGCTTTATTCGGGAATAAAATTGATTTAGTTGATGAAACAACCTTGAATGATGAAAAAATCCTGAAATTTGTTAAAAAAAATAACTTAAAAGGATTTTTCCATACATCAGCTAAGACAGGTCAAAATGTAAAGGAAGCTTTTAATTTTCTAATTCGAGAACTATATAATAAAGTAAATAGTTCTGTAATAGCTTCTTAAAATCAAATAAAAATAGGAAATAAAAAAGTAATTAGATTATTTCAAACCAAACCATTTACCGCCATTCAATTCATCTAAGAAATAATCCCTATCATCCTTTTTTTTAATTTTCTCCGCTGCTTCCTCCGCTAACTGGTAGTATTTTTCAAAATCCTTTTCGTTTCCCACTACTGCTGAGGATCTTGCCATCGCTTCATAGGCAAATGCCAGATCGAAATCTCCTATATCATTCTTTTCAGTTAAATTCAAACAAATCTTGGCATGATAGAGTGCGGGTTCTCCACGTTCTAAGACGGTATATACACGAGAAATTATCCATTCACCCCGCTGAAGATTAAGAGCTGTACCTTTGCCTTCTGAAACTAAAATTCCCCAATGAAATCGGGATGCATGCACTGTATGAATCATTTCTAAATCTTCTTCGGGAGTGCGATCTTTTTTATCGAGAAAATCCCAGGTTTTATTAAAATTTTGCTTTGCTAACTTCTCATGATGTTCAAGTGAAATTGTTTGTGCTGCTTTAGCCATCTTTTTTCCACTTCTGTTAATTATTTTTTTATTCTTTGTTAAAAAAGAGGATATTTAATACTTACTTATCTAAATCATAAATAAAAAGGATAAAATGGTTTGATTTTACAAAATCCATAATCATAATCTTTATTTTTCATAAAAGTGATACTATAAGATGTGTTGATATCGAATGATTTTGATATAGATGTTCAGAAGGTA
>JBHLOF010000067.1:0-22786 GCA_048940805.1 Promethearchaeota archaeon | reverse complement strand
GAGTTTAGATCTAAGCTTGGAGATATTGATTTGTTAGTAAATAATGCTGGAATTGCTATTGGAGGAGGTATCTTAGAACTTGAATTGAAAGATTGGGAAGATGTATTAGGTGTGAATTTATGGAGCATAATATATTCATTGAAAACCTTTGTACCCCGAATGTTAGAAAAAGGAACGGGTCATATTGTAAATGTAGCTTCAGGAGCGGGTATTTTGGGTTCAGCAGAACCTCTTCCTTATGTGACATCAAAATTTGCAGTAGTTGGATTGTCTGAAGCTTTATTTGGAAGTCTGAATGGTTTTGGAATAAATGTTTCTGTAATTCTACCGTGGATTATAGCAACAAATATTTGGTCTTCTTCTTTATTAAGAGTGCCCCAGAAATTAATTGATGATTTCGGACTTGAAAAGGTGGATGAAGTGTTTGATCAGTTTAGAGAGGAAATACTTGCAAATGCAGTATCCGCAGATGATGTTGCAAAAATCTATGTGAAGGAAATTAAAGAGAATAACTTATATATCTGTGATAATAAAGATTATTTCAATTTCCTTGCGTTGAAAAGTAAGCCAAAACAGTATGAAAACGCACTTAAATTTTTGCATGCCCAACGTGCAAATAACATGAGGAATTTTTATCGTAAAGCTGGAATAAATATTAATGATTATAGGTAAAAGTTTATGAAGGAGTTTACAAAATTATGGTTTTATTAATACTTTAATTGATTCTTCAGTGTTACTTTGAGTTTCAAAAGCCTCTTTTGCTTCATCCAGTGAAAATCTATGAGTGATAATTTGAGATTCATCCACTTTTTTAGATTGAAGTAAATCAAAGCACTTTTTAACGCCCTCTGGAGAAAAACCAAATGATCCCATTATAGTTACTTGTTTGGTAACCAATTCCATAAGATTAAGAGATATAGCACCCTCATACAACCCGTGAATTATGATTCTACCCGTACCTACACTTGCCATATCAATTGCTTGTTGGAGGACTAAAGGTCCTTTATGATCTTTTACATATCCTACACAATCATATATAACATCAACTTTAGGAGTAGCGATGGTAGGCATTTGTGGTAAAGGTACTGATTGAACAAATTTTTTTATTCTTAGTCTTGGATTTTTCTTTCTAGCATTGATAACCTCATCAGCACCTAGCAGTTTCGCAGTGTTTAAGCGAAAATCAGATAAATCAATTGCAATAAGTTTATTTATATTAAAATCAAAAGCTTTGATGCATTGAATTATGCCCAGTCCTATAGTTCCTGCTCCAAATATAACTACATTTTCTTCTTTAGAAGGATTACCCTTGATCAAGGCATAATAAGAGTTGCTTAATGGTTCAATCAAAGCCGCTTCTTCATATGAAACTCCCGAAGGGATTTTGACTACATTTCGAACAGGAACATATTCCGCCATACCACCACTGCTAAATGATACCACTCTATCTCCTTTCTTGAATCCGCTTATTTTGCTTCCTACCTCTTCTACAACACCGCTATATTCATGACCGGGTATTCCTCCTTTTTCTGACTGTCTTAAAAGAACCACAGAAAACATATTCAATTTATACATGTGTAAATCTGAACCGCAGATCCCACAAGCCTTTACTTTAATTAGAACTTCATCGTCCTGAATTGCAGGTCTTTCTACTTCTTCTGTTCTGATGTCTCTTGGTCCGTAAAAAACTGCTGCTTTCATTATTTTAAATTTTACAAATAAAAAGTCATTCATTAAATTTACTAATATTAGATTCTTTTTTTCAAACCTATTTATAGTTATATGTCATAATGCAAATTCAGATGTATAAAAAAGCTTTTAATTCAATAATGCTGAATTATAACTATGAAAAATTTTAAAGATAAGGTAGCGGTTATCACTGGAGCAGGGAGTGGCATTGGTTTTGCATTAGCTCAACGCTGTGCTAAAGAAGGTATGAAGGTGGTGTTAGCAGATATTGAAGAAAAGTTCTTAAAACGTGCACAAAGGAAAATGAAAAGGATCGAAGCTGATAGTATTACGGTTTTGACTGATGTTTCCAAGGTAAGTAATATAGAGAATTTAGCAAAACGGACAGTTGATACATATGGAAAAGTAAATCTGTTAGTTAATAACGCAGGAATAGGAATTAGTAAATATACATGGGAATATACATTGAAAGATTGGCAATGGCAATTAGGAGTGAATCTATGGGGAGTAATTCATGGAGTTAGAATTTTCACTCCAATTATGTTAAAGCAAGGAGATGAATGCCAAATTGTAAATGTAGCTTCGATGGAAGGATTAGCTTCTGGCTCTGGGCCCGGAGGTGCTATTTATGGTGTTTCGAAGCACGGGATAATTTCATTAACAGAAACCTTACGAACAGATCTTGAATTGAAGGGAGTCGAAAACCTAAAAGTTTCAGTAGTTTGTCCTGGATTTGTCAACACAAGAATTATATTGGGAGATGACCATCGTCCGAAAGAGTTCGAGAATGCATCTGAAGAGCAAGTTGAGAGTGGAAGAGGAGAGAGTTATATGACAAAATTTGGTTTATCATTAGACGAAATATTCAAAGAAACGAAACTTATGTCTCCTGAAGAGGCAGTAGATATCATATTTGAGGATATTAAGAAGGAAAAGTTCTATATTCTAACACATAAAGATGATATAATGAAGAGATTGGTTAAGGAAAGATTTGATGAAATTCTTGAGGAATTCAATAAAAAATAAAAAAAAAATTCTCTATTAAAATATATTCTAATTCTAATATTATATAATCAAACCTGAGAAAATCAGAATTAATGCAAGCGCTATTATTGCCATACTTGAAGCAAAAATCATTCCTCTTCTAACTTCGGGAGAAAGCGAATCATCAACCACGCCTCCCATAAAAGTAGATAGAGTAAATATTGCAATCCCTAGAGTAAGGAATAGGACCATGAATGTTGAAATTAATCCTCTGACCTTTAAATAGGCTTCCATTTCGGGCATTGTACTATACTCAGCAAAAGTTGTATAGATTCTCCCCACCAATAAAAAGGCAATTCCAGCGATTAATAAAATTACACCAGAAACAAATATTTTCATATATTTTTTTTCTAATAAAGAGCGTGCTGACATTGATTTCACCATTTAAGTTCGATAAGATGTTACTATTAAATAATTATTTAAATTTTTACATTTTTGAGAAAATTGAATGCTTAAACAAATTTTATATAAAATCTTAATGAAATAAGATTATGAAAGATTTTTTAGGTAAAGTAGCAGTAGTTACTGGGGCTGCTAGTGGTATTGGGCAAGGGATTGCTGAGCGATGTGCTAAAGAAGGAATGAAAGTAGTTATTTCCGATATTGATGAAAGACGTTTAAGAAGACTGGAAAGAAAGTTAAAACGAGAAGGATCAGAAGTCATTTCAGTTATAACAGATGTATCAAATCCTATTGCTATAGAGGATTTAGCAAAAAAGACTTTAGACTCATATGGGAAAGTTCATATATTATTTAATAACGCAGGAATCGCTATTCCCAATCTTGCATGGGAATATGATCTAAAGGACTGGGAACAAGTATTAGGAATAAATTTATGGGGCGTAATTCATGGGATTCATACGTTTATTCCCATAATGCTAAGACAAGGTGATGAATGTCATATCGTAAATACATCATCGGTAGAAGGTGTAATCTCGAATGGCATTGGTGGAGCTACTTATGGGGTCTGTAAACATGCGCTTATTCACCTTACAGAGAGATTAGCACTTGAGTTGGAAGAAAACGGACCAAACATTAAGGTGTCTGTTCTATGTCCAGGATTTGTAAAGACAAATATTTTTTTATCAGCTCTTGATCGTGTTAGTGAAGATCGGAGAAAGGAATTACTAGATCCTGAAAATAGGAGTGAAGAAAGAGCAGAGGAGATAAGAAAATTCATGGAAGAATCTCCCATTATGACCCCTGAGGAAGTTGCAGAAGTTGTTTTTCAGGGTATTAAACAAGAGAAATTATATATTTTCACACATAAAGATTCATTTTGGAGAGAACTTATAAAAGAACGATTCGATGCCATTTTACAATCCATTGAAGAATAAGTTCTAAATTTTTATGAAATATATCTTATTATCCTTCTCAAATCTTTTTATTATTCCTTTTACTTCTAAGTAGATTAGATGACTTAACACTTCACTAATTGCTAACATAGTATTCATTCCATCTAAATCATCTCCAAAGTGAATCTGAGAAATTTCGTAGGGAGTTAAAGCAGTGTTTTCTATCACTTTTGTGACTTCTGATAGCCTAGTATCATGATGTTTTTTCATTTCTAAAATTCTTTTATGAGGATCATATATTACTTCTTGATGTGCAGGGAATATTATTTTTGAATTTAAGGCATCGATCTTATCAAGAGACTTTAAATAATAATCTAAAATGTTTGTAAAATCGAATTGTTTTTGCATTCTTGGACTCATCATGGAAGTCCCTATATTTGGAGTAATTCTCGAGAGGATATGATCTCCAGCAAATAAATGACGGTTTTTCTCCTCGAACACGCAGATATGCCCCAAACTATGACCTGGTGTCCAAATAAATTTCAGTTTAGTTGAATTGAATTTAATCTCATCATTATCCTTTATAAATCTGTCTGGCATAACGTATGGTACCATACTATGCATTCTTGCTGAGAATCCGAATATAAATCTTGCTCTTTCCTCTGTTAAACCATATTTCATTGCATTGGATAATAGTTCATCTTGAGATTGTTGAATTTCATCTTCATTTTTAGGATCAGTTGCCCTTTTAATTAAGTCATGGGTTATTTCATGCATTAATATTTGAATATTTGGATTTTGATGTTTTATTTCTTCCATCAATCCGACATGATCAGGATGCTCATGGGTGATAATTAGATAATCTATATCTTCTATAGATAAATTTATTTTTTGTAATTCAGAAAAAAATACTTTCTTCCATTCAGGGAAATTAAATCCTGCATCTACCAGGAAATATGTATCATCAATTCTAAATAGATACATACACACAAAGTCTAACCCAACTGGAGAGGGAAAATCAATCTGAAATCGGTATACTCCGTCAATTTGACTTACTTCAGAGTTTGTTTTATATGAAAACAGGATGATCTAACCATTCATTTAATCTTTGAAAGAAAATTTACTGATCAATTTTTAGTTTTGTATTTGAGATTTTTTGTAATTTTTTTGATACTTATTTATAGAGCGTTAAACAAATAGATGTTATAACTTAATTTAGAAAATATAAGAAAGGTAAAAAAAATGAGTAGTAATGAAGAGAAAAATTGGGAGTTTAATCATCTTGAAATTGAGAAAGATGAGGAGAATCATATAACAACCATAACAATGGATCATCCTCCACTTTCAGATCTCGATACTCGGATAAACACGATGGGACCCGCACTTGTTGAAGAACTCGCTAAAGTACAAGATCTTTTGTATTATGACCCAGATACTCGTATTATAATCTTGAAGGGATCAAAGCATTATTTCTCAGGTGGTGGAGATTTTGGAGGTGGAGAGCCTCAACCACCAGGTACTCCTATTGATATAAGAGCATGGGGTATTAAAAAAGGTGTTGTTAGAGGACAGCGCGTTTTTAAGCGATTTCGGGAGATTCATATCCCAGTGATAGCTGCAATTGAAGGAATGGCTACAGGAGGAGGACTGGAGTTAGCAATGAGTTGTGATATCCGATATGCCCGTGAAGATGCGATGATGGGATTATTTGAAACGACATATGGCATGATACCTGGTTGGGGAGGGACACAACTTATGGTGCGCCATATTGGTCTAGGTAGAGCTATGGAACTCATCTTAAAAGGTGAGGTAATTACAGCTCAAAGAGCTTGTGAAATAGGGTTGGTAAATGACGTATTTAAAATAGATGAGTTTGATAAAAAGGTCTATGAAGAAGCCAAATCAATAGTAGAAAAATGCACTCCCGTCGGGATTGGGATTGCAAAGCAAATGATAAACTTCGGGAGTGATGTTCCATTTGATATCGGTTTAGAATTAGAGGCATATGGATATGGCACTGTGGCAAATTCAAAAGATTTTCTCATCGGTCTTATGACTGGGGGAGATGGAAGGAAACCGAACTACTTAAATGAATAGTTCTTATAAGATTAAAATGAAACTTTTATAAGTTCTACATTTTTTTCGAAATGAAACATATTAGAAAATTTTTTGAATTAACAATTAATATACTAAATAAGAATTAACTCAAAGGAAACGAAGATGAGAAGCAAACAAGAAAGTTTAATAACACGAGTAAAAGCACCAGCAAGAATCGATAATAAGATAAATGCAATAAAATGTAATAATTGTGGTAATATAAGATATCCACAAAGAACTTATTGTAATAGATGTCAAGGTACTGATTTTTCTCCTATTTTATTAGGACCTAAAGGTGAAGTGATAACTTTCTCTTCAACTTATAAAAGGAAAGAAACAGATGAACAACGAATTTTTGGGTCTGTTAGACTCACATCTGAGGATGGAAAAGATGCAATTTCATTAGGGGGAATATTTGCTGTAAAAAGTATCGATGATCTGAAAATAGGGGATAAAGTAGAATTAGTTCCAAATGATCAATATAATATTTTCAAAAAAATAGAGGATTAGAAAAATGAGAAATGTAGCAGTTGTTGGGGCAGGTATGTCTCCGTTTGGAAGATTGGATGCCCTTATGTATCAAGAAATTGGAAGACCTGCTGTAAATGATGCCATTGAAAATGCAGGAATCGATCGTAAATTGATTCAAAGTTGTTATTATGGGACTTGTGGAGGAGTTGGAGTCGGTCATGAGATCATGGCGGAAGCGGGAATAACCGGAATCCCAATTACTAGAGTAGTAAATGCATGTTCTTCTGGATCCAATGCTTTCCGATTAGCTTTTATGGATATCGCTTCAGGAATGAGTGATTGCGTAATGGCGATGGGAATAGAGAAAATGAAAAACGTCTCGATGGGTGTTGTTGGAGGTGGGACCAGGTATCAAATTGAAGCAAAGGCATATAGTTACAATTCTCCAATGCCAAGTGGTGGTGGTGGTGGTATGCCTGCGGGATTTGCTTTTATGGGAAGAATGCATATGAAAGAATATGGTTCAACAAGAGAAGATTTTGCAAATATTGTGGTTAAAAGCAGAAAAAATGCTTCAAAAAATCCCAAAGCAGAATTTCAGACACCAATGACCTTAGATGAGGTGTTAGATGATGTAATGATAAATGATCCACTTACAAGGTCACAATGTTGCCCACGTACAGATGGGGCGGCTGCAGTGGTTCTTATGAGTGAGGATTTTGTGAAAGAACATCATATTGATTCGTCTATTTGGGTAAAAGGTAGTGCTATGGGAAGTAATATGGCGGGAGGTAATGATAGACGATATTATGAAGAGACTGGAAGCTGGTATGGACCAGGAATACTCACAGATTATTTAACTGCTCAACAAGTATATAAAATGGCTAAGGTTGAACCAAAAGACTTTTATGACAAAGGATTTGTCGAATGTCATGATTGTTTCTCAGTATCAGAGCTTGTTCATTATGAAGATTTTGGCTTCTGCAAAAAGGGTGAAGGACCTGCTATGATAAATGATGGTGTTGTAGAGATTGATGGTGATCTCCCTATCAATCCAAGCGGTGGTTTACTATCAGTTGGTCATCCACTTGGAGCGACTGGAGTACGACAAGTTGTTGAAATCTTTTGGCAGATGACTAAGGATAAAGAAGTTGCAAAACGTCAAATTCCTGATAAGCATCTTGATCTCGGTCTTCAACATACATTAGGTCAACCTGGAATGGGTTTCACTAACGTAATGCATGTATTTTCAAGAGATCTCTAAAATTTTATATTTTTTTAGTCTAATTTTTAATTTCTATTCTTTTTTTCAAAATTTATAAATAAAGTTCCACTTAATTTAATCCTTAAGTAATATACAATATTCAATGTAAAAAATTAAGGGAAGAATGTATAATGTCATATGAAGGATATAATCTTTTAAAGATTCGAGTTGATAGAGGAGTACTATTCGCAACGATTGATAATCCACCTATAAACTTATTAAATAATGACCTTTATGGTGAATTTGGAAAATTAGCAATGGAAGTATCCCGTGATGATAACGTAAAGGTAATTGTATTTGACAGTGCAGATCCTGATTATTTTATTTGCCATTATGATGTAACATTCCTTCTACAATATCCAGATGAAGCCCCTCCAAGACCAACTGAATTACATGGTGGTCACCAACTGCAAGAGCTATATCGAACTATGCCAAAGATATCGATTGCAAAAATAGAGGGTCGAGTTAGAGGGGGAGGAAGTGAATTTGTCTTGTCACTTGATATGAGATTTGGTGCCATAGGAAAAGCGATTTTAAGTCAGTTAGAAATTCCGTTAGGAATAATCCCTGGAGGTGGTGGTACCCAGAGACTACCTAGATTAGTAGGAAAATCTCGTGCCATGGAAATTGTGATAGGCGGTGGAGATTATCCTGCTGAATTAGCCGAAAGATATGGATACATCAATCGAGCTCTTCCCCCAGAAGAGATCACACCATTTGTTGAAGAATTAGCATATCGGATTGCTTCATATCCCGCAGAAACAATCGCAGCTGCAAAAAAAGCAGTGTTGTTAGCTTTAGAAAAGCCTGTTGTAGAAGGATTATTAGAAGAACAACATTTATTCAATCTAACATGCTGTTCAGCTGCAGCTAAGGAGAGAATGAATTTATTCCTCGAAATAGGTGGTCAAACACGGGAAGGTGAACTTTCCGTCTCTAAATGGGTTAAAAATCTTAATGATAAACTTGAAAGTAAACAATAAAATTAGAAAGTATGATATAGTATGATGGAATTTAATCCTTCGATGGAAAGAAGGGATTATTGGATTAAAGAATTAAAGAAATTCATTCCCAAGTTCCTTAAAGAGCACCCAATCTTGAGGAAATTTAGTAAGAATGCCTCAATACTGCTCCATGGTTCTATTACATTAGGATTTGATGATCCCTTTGCAGATATCGATCTCTGGTTCCTTTTACCAGACAAGGAGTTTGTTGAACTCAAGAAAGTCTCTGAATCTCTCTTTTTTGATATTGAAGTTAATGATAAATTGGGACATTTGAATGTTGAGTCAATTAAAGAGTTTTCAAGACGTGTTTATGAACTTAAAAATGGATATGGCCAAAGCGATATGGATAACATTTTTCAATTAAGGAATGCGGAGATTATCCTTGATAATACAGGTATTGGAAATGAGTTAATAAATTCAGCAATTCAACCAATGAGAAAGGAAGTGAAGGACTTATTTTTTTTCTATCATTATATAGAAATGCGAAGTGACCATAGAGCATGTGATAACCCTATGGAAAGACATGATCCTGTAGCCTTTCTTTTATCTCTTCCAAAAGTATTAGCACATGCTTTAAAAGCAGGGATGGTCCTTGATGGAGAACCTTATCCATACAATAAATGGCTTTATTATGCTGCTTTAAGAACGCCTACAGGTAAGAAACTCGCTCCTAGCATAGATAGAATTATTGATCTTATAGCTAGAGACAACCTGCGTTTTAAGGGATCTGAAGCAGATAATCCAATTGGTCAAGAGTTAAGAGTCATACGCAAAATATTAGTAGAAGAATCCCAAGCTGAAGGAAATAATTCACCATGGCTAGAGAAATGGTGGTTGTATATGACTCAACCTCGAGATGAACTCAAAAACATCCGTTGGTAATCAGATTCATAAATGATTTTAAAAAAAATGGGTTTATTTGTTATTATACTCTACCTAAACAAAATAACAAATTTACAAAATGAGTAAGGACAATGGAATATAAAAATTATAAAGTGTGGAGAATTGAGGTAAAGAATAGTGTTGCATGGGTAACTATTGATAATCCTCCTGTTAATTTAATTAATATAGCTTTCATGGAGGATATGGAACGTTTTTTCAATCAAGTTAAAGAAGATGATGATGTTAAAGTCATTGTGTTTCAAAGTGCTGATCCGGAAATTTTTATCTCCCATTACGATGTCACACAGTTAACGGATTTTCCTGAAGAAGCAGGGCCTAAACCTACCGAATTGGGAGGTTGGAAAAAGCATTTTATTGAATTTCGTACCCTTCCCAAAGTTACTATTGCAAAGATTGAAGGTATTGTTGGTGGTGGTGGAAATGAATTCTGCCTTTCTCTTGACATGCGTTTTGGGGCAATCGGAAAGGCCGTATTCTCCCAAACTGAAGCTGCAGTAGGAATTATCCCTGGAGGTGGAGGTACCCATTGGTTAACACGATTGATGGGAAGATCTCGTGCTTTAGAAGCCATGCTAGGGTTGATACCTTATACTGCTCAAATGGCAGAACGTTATGGGTGGATTAATAGAGCATTACCTGCAGATAAGATTGGTCAGTTTGTAGAACTATTGGCCAATAGCATCGCATATGTTTCAGCTGAGACGATTGGTATCATTAAGAAATCGGTTGTAGCTGCTGAAGAAATGTCTCGCAAAGAGGGGTTACTTGAGGAAAGTTATCTTTTTGCTATAGCTGCGGGTTTAGGGGAATCTAAGGGAAGAATGAATGAAGCTCTTGATTCTGGGCTACAAACACGTGAATCAGAATTAGGTCCCAAAAGAAGATTAAAAGAAATGCAAAAACTCTTGGGAGACATATTTTAAGCAATTTTTTTTACCTGTTTTTTTGCTTTAAATTCAATTTTTTATTATTCAAAACCTATAAATAGAAGACTTCCTAAAATAAGCTCATAACACAATTTCCTTAAAGCATAATTAAGGATTAAAAGTTCATTATAATATGAAGAGATGAGAAGAGATGAGTTATGAAAATCTTAAAATGTTAAAGGTAAAGGTAGATCAGGGTGTTGCGTTCGTAACAATTGACAATCCTCCAATGAATCTTTTGAACGTGGCAATGGGTATGGAGTTTGCGATTCTTGCACAAACCGTTCTGAAAGATGATAATGTACGTGTTATGGTTTTTGATAGTGCTGATCCAGACTTTTTTATAGCACACTTTGATGTTAAAGGTTTGGTTGTGATGCCTGATGAAGCACCTCCAAAAAGAGAAAGCCTTGAGGGTACCGGTCATATGATACAGGAATTATATCGTACAATGCCAAAGGTTTCGATTGCTAAAGTAGAAGGAATTGTACGTGGCGGAGGTTTTGAGGTAATTCAAGGATTTGATATGATATTTGGAGAACTTGGTAAAGCTGTATTTGCTCAACCAGAAATTGGAGTGGGGATTATACCCGGGGGTGGAGGAACAATCAGGGTTCCTCGTGCCGTAGGACGGAGACGTGCTATGGAGGTAGTACTTGGAGGTCATGATTTCCCTGCAGAAACAGCTGAATTGTATGGATTAATAAATCGTGCATTACCTCCAGATAAATTAACACTTTATGTCGAAAATTTAGCGTATAGAATCGCATCATTTCATCCAGAATCAATTGCTTTGGCGAAAAAATCCGTGTTAGCAGGAGTTGAACTCCCAATCGTTGATGCTCTTTTAGAAGAAAATTACTTATTTGGCAAATCTGTTGCCTTACCCAGCTCAAAGGAACGAATGAATACGTTTCTCAGCGCTGAAGGACAATCTCGTGAAATAGAATCAAATGTAAATACATTACTTGATGAACAGGAACGGGATTTGTTTGAAATGCTTGAAAAAAAAGATGAATAATTGTTAAACATTTAATAAAAGAGATTGTACAAAATTTTTGTTATATTATCTTATTTTTTTTGAAATTTTGAATATCTTCAATAGAATAATTGAGAGTTTTCAAAATTTCTTCTGTGTTTTGACCATGTTTTGGGGCAAAACTTCTTATTGTTGCAGGAGTCCTAGAAAATTTAATTGGTGAAGCAAGATTTTGAATTTCTCCTAATACAGGGTGTTCCATCTTCACAATCATTTCTCTAGCAATTATTTGTGGGTCATCACATGCTTCCCAGAAATTTTTTACGGCTGAAACGCAGGTATCGTAATCTTCAAAATGATCCAACCATTCTTTTTGAGATTTTTTCAAAAATTCGTTTTGTACTTCTCCGATAACTTTTTCATTTTCTTCTCCTTGTACATACTGCTTTCCTTTCAAATCACTTCTTCCTAATCCTTCACAGAGAGCTTGCCAAAATTTTGGCTCAATTGCTCCCACCGCTATATATTTATCATCTTTTGTTTTATAAACACCATAGTAAGGCGATCCCCCACCTCCTCCTGAGGGCCATCCTTTCTTTTCACTATAATCTCTAACAAATTTATTGGCAGCAACTATAGGTTGGAAAAAAAAGGTAGAATCTGTCATAGAAATATCAACAAATTGACCTTTTCTCTCAGGGTTTTGTTCTCTCTCATAGAGCGCAGCGAGTATCCCGATAGCTGCAACTAAGGCTCCACCAATATCGGCGGGGGAAAGTCCTGGAACTAAGGGTGGTCTCTCTTGGTCTTCTTTCCCAAAGATCTTTCTTTCTCGAGTGGCATCCAAAATCCCACTAATTCCAATATAATTAATATCATGGCCCGCCTTTTGCTGATAAGGTCCGTATTGACCATAGCCGGTCATAGAACAACAGATGATTGAGGGATTAATTGATGATAACGTTTTATAATCAATTTTTAACTTTTCCATGACCTTTGGTCGAAAAGTATCCATTACAACGTCTGATTTTTTAACTAACTCATAAAAAATATTTAGCGCGTCTTTATTTTTTAAGTTCAAAGTTATTGATTTTTTATTACGCATGAGAACTGCATTAAACGCACTATAGTAATAATCACCTTTTTGAAAAAAGGGGGGTAAATTACTCATAGGATCGGTTGGGTTTTCAACACGAATAATGTTTGCTCCGAGATCTGATAAGATCATCGTACAGTAAGGTCCGGGAAGCATACGTGATAAATCTAGAATAGTAACTTTCTCTAATGCTAATGTCATAAATATTCAAAATTAATAGCTTATTTTTTAATTTACTAATTTACCCCTTAATTTGGCTACACGTAGATATAAAACTGAAACTATATATTTAAAAAAAGCGAATAATTATTGTCTTAAAATTTCCCCAAAAAAAGGTACTGCTAAGAAGATGGCTAAATCGAGCAATGTGTCCTCACTTAGAGAGCTCAAAAGAGGAAGGATGATCGGTTTTTCTTTGGGTACCTTTGGAATTGTGTTACTATTACTAGCAACTGAATCATATTCCTATAACTTTTATGTCTACACCATTCGGATAGATTCTGTGTTAGTTTCCTTAGGCACAACGATAAATATGTTAGTTTCAGCATTTGCAGGAATAATTTTCGGAGTGGTATTGGATAATACGACACCACGTAAAATTGGGAAAAGGAGACCATATATTCTCATAGGCTTACCGGTATGGCTCATTTCTGCCATATTAGTTTTTTTACCTCCCTGGTTACCTCCCCAGACGGAAGCAATGGTAAATACTGTCATGTATTGGCCAACTGCAGTTTGGTACTGGTTAATGAATTTTTTAAAAGGTGTATTTGGCAGTCTAATGATGATATCTTTCAGTTCAGTACTTCCCGAAATTTCTCAAACACTAGAAAATAGGAAAAAAGCAGCAGTCTTAGCTTCAATTTTGAGGGTGGTTGGTTCAATTTTCAGTATCGCTGTACCGAATATTCTTCAGAGCCTTCTTGAAGATCCAACAAATACAGGATATTGGACAAATAGTGGTAAGTTTATCAGGAATACTATGCCTGCGATTTCGATTACGTTCGGGATTATCTCAGCTATTTTTATCATTATCTCGTTTTTCTCCATTGATGAGAGTTTCCACATGAATTCTCCACCCTCTGAAAGGAGATCGCTAAAGAGTACATTTAAGTACTTGTTCGTTCCAGCAAAAGACAAAGAATATATGAAAATAATGATTGCAGGTGTAACCAGTCAAGTAAGTCAATTCGCACTTATCTTTACGATTATTCCTTTTATAGCTTTTGTATTGGGAAGGGGATTAGCTCCAACTATAGTAGCAGATCTCTACATCGTCTACATCATAATCAGCATATCAACTAAATTTGTATGGTTGTTGATATGGTGGTTAATTGGGCGGTTTTTGCTTAAAGCAAAATTATTAAAAACATATAAACTAAATGTCATCGTAATAATTATTACTGCTATACTTGAATTCTTTTTCCTTGCTGACTTGCCGTTTATCCTACGAATGATTCTCTTTATTATATTTTTTGGCACCATACTGGGAAGCATGTATGCCACTAGTATGTTTAGTTCACCTATTATGAATGAAATGGTAGATAGAGCTGCTGAAATGTATATAGCGAGGAGTGGAAATGAATCTCTAGTTAAAGACCAGGCTGTGACTCGCCTTTCAGGAGCATATATGGGCCTTTTTATGTTTTCAACTAGTATCGTAGGAGCTCTTTCTTCATCTATCTATGGCTTTATTTTTAGAGGTGAGAATTCACGCGATCCGATTGTTCTTACTCTTGGATTGGTCTCAATGGGAATTTTTTATCTAATATCTCTCGTTTTTCTTTACTGGTTTAAAGTAAAATTAAAAGAATAGAGTCCATAAATTCTACTTTCAGTTGATTTAGATTTAAAATAAACATTTATTTTAAGCAAAAAATTATCTTCCTAATATTTTTAGAAAATATGCAAAAAAAGAGTTGCCTAATCTAATGGAAAACCTTGAAACACCGTATCCCACATTAAGAGAGCTTAAGGGAGTAAGGTTGTACGGTTATTCTATGGGATTTTTTGGGATCTCGTTAATGATGATGTTAACAGGTTCTTATTCATATTATTTTTATGTTTATACTGTTCGTCTGGATTCTGTTTATGTTTCAATAGGATCAACAATCTATATGATAACAATGGCATTCTCGAGCATAATTTTTGGTGTACTATTGGATAATACCAAACCAAAAAAAATAGGTAAAAGAAGGCCATATATTCTTATCGGATTACCAATATGGCTTATTTCAATGATTTTAGTTTATTTACCTCCTTGGATTCCTCCTTTAAGTTTGGCGATGACAAGTACAGTACTATATATGCCTACAGCTATATGGTATTGGACTTTGAATATAGTAAGAGCTATTTTTGGAAGTTTACTAATGATGGTTTTCAGTTCGATCATGCCTGAGATCTCTCAAACTCTGAGAAATAGAAAAAAAGTGGCAACTATCTCTGTAAACTTGCAAATCATTGCCTCAATCGTCAGCACAGCCTTCCCAAACATTATTCAGAGTCTTGTCGAAGATTCGACAAATACTGGATATTGGACAAACAGTGGCAAATTTATTATGAACGTGATGCCTACTGTTTCAATATTTTTTGGCATCCCGGTATTTGCCTGCATCCTAATTGCCTTCTTCTCAATTGATGAGAGTTTTCATTTAAAAAGTGATAAATTTGAAAGAAGAAAGATAAAAGATACTTTTAAAAATTTGTTTATTCCTAGCAGGGATAAAGAATATATGAAATTTATGGCCGCGGGAGTGATTACTCAAATGAGCTCATATGTGGTACCTTTTACAATTATACCTTTTATTGCTTTTGTATTAGGACGGAATTTGAGCCCAATAACAATAAGTAGTTTTTATGTTTTCTATATAATAATTAGTATTTCAATGAAATTTATTTGGTTTTTTATTTGGAAAATTATTATGAAGAAACATAGAAATCTTCTCAAAACCTATAAACTGAACTTGTTATTCATCACAATCGGTTCATTTTTAGAGATAATTCTTCTGTTTGAATTATATGTGCCTTTAAGGTTAATCTTTTTCATCTTGTCATTTGGAACTGTAATCGGGAGTATGTATGCAACAATGTTAGCTAGTTCTCCTTTAATGAACGAAATGATTGATCGTGCTGCCGAGATGCATATTATTAATAATACAAAGGAATCGATGAATAAAGATGAGGCAGTAACCCATCTTACAGGTGCATATAACGGTTTAATGATGTTTTCAGCGAGTATTCTTGGTGCATTAACATCAGCACTTATCGGAGTTATTTTTCGGGGAGAGAATTCACGAAATCCATTTATTCTTACAATGGGATTAATGTCTATGGGATTATTTCAGATTGTTGCACTAGTTTTCCTTTACTTTTTCAAAGTTAAATTCAAAGAATCCTAATTTTTAGTCTTATTTTTGATTACCTTCTTTTGTCCCATAATCTTTCCATTTTCCATCCCGGACATCAAAGGCTTTCTTTAAACCCTCCGTATACATTTGATTGATGAATTCCTCAGTGGTTTTTGTATAGTGAGCTAGAGAAACATAAGGTGCTCCAGCACGAAGGGAATTTCGAATCCCCATTATTTCCATGGCTTGATGAACGCTCCTTTTATTTAATAATTGTAAGTCAGGAGGGATATTTGCTACGCTTCGGGCCATCTCCAAGACTTTTTCTTCTAATTGTTCCGCGGGGAAAGATCGGTTTGCCCAACCAATCCTTACTGCTTCTTTTCCACTTATGGAAGCACCAGTTAACATAAATTCCATAGCAGCTCTCATACCCATTAACCAGGCAGGATATTGCATATCTGGTGGAGATATCGCTCTGGTCGGAGGATATCCAATTTCGGCATCATCAGCTACATATACCAAATCACAAGCAGTAGCTAATTCTGATCCTCCTGCTAAGCAATATCCATGAACCTGTGCTATAATCGGTTTTGCCATATCCCACATTTTGAACCAACCTTCCATAAGGTGTCGAGGCCATGAATAACTTCTTAAACCTATTTCAGGTGAAGTAAACCATGGGCGATCAATTCTAAGATCAGAACCAAGATCATATCCCGCTGAGAAACATTTTCCTGCTCCCCTAATGATTGTGACTCTAATATCTCTATCTAAATCCGCTTTTTCAAGTGCATCAAAAACTTCTCCTCTTATGTAATTATTTAATGCATTTCTCTTCTCTGGTCTATTTAGAGTAATTCGGTTTATATTTTGCTCTGGTCTATCTATTAAAATGAATTTGTAAGTTTCCATAGTAATAAAACAAAAATATTTTTGTCTAGAAAAAAGATAACATGAATATAACTATTATGAGAAAATTAATAAAATAAATGAGAAAAAATGGAAATCATTTTTTTACTTCATATCCCGCTTTTTCTCGATCGTAGGTAGTTGCTGTTACTCCTTGATCTTTCAAAACTTGCTTTAATGTTCTATGCACTTCACTTTTTGGCAGAGAGTCAATAAAGTTTATAAATCTAGGTACCATAAAATAAGCCATTTTACCTTGACAATAATCAAGTAATTCTTCCGGTGTCATAGATTCTCCAGGTTTTAATACAACGGATACCATTACCTCATCTTCAACTATACCTTCAGGTTGAACTGCATAGGCTGCAGATTCTAATACTTTTTTATGCTGGTTTACAACACGTTCGATAGACCATGGAGAAATATTCTCACCTCTGCGTCTAATAGAATCCTTTTTTCTATCTACAAAATAAAACCAACCATCAGCATCCATTGTTGCTAGGTCACCTGTATGAAGCCACAAATTTCCATCATTTGCTTCTCGGATTTTATCTTTAGTGGAATCTTCATCCTTATAGTAAGTTACTTTCCTCATTTCTAGTTCTCCTCGATTAACTAAAAATACTAGTTCTCCTATTTCATCAGGTCCCAATAAATTTCCTTTATCATCCATTATACCCGCCTTAGTGCCTCCTAAAGGTTTTCCCATTGAACCAACAGGAACATTTTTTTGGAAAAAAGGACCAAGGATATAACCCCCTCCATCGACAGCGCCATAAAATTCTTTAATCTCGACATTAAAACGTTTCTCAAATGGTATTACTAATTCTTTAGGACATGCGGCTGACACAATTAACTTTACCATATTTTCACCATCATTAGGACGCTCTGGTTGTTTTAGGAGAAACTGCGGCATAGCACCCAATAAATTGAAGGTTGTAACATTGTACTTTCTGCATATGTCCCAATGTCGACTGGCGCTAAATCTCTTAGAAAGAATTACAGGAGTTTCTGTCAAATATCCGGGCATTGTTGTTATCTGCAGAGCATTTCCATGGAATAGAGGTAAGCATGTGAACATAACATCTTCTCCACCTCCTAAAAATAATCTTACTAAGCCAGAAGCGGTTTGTAATGCATTCCCTGCATAGGTTTTATTATAGAAAAAAGTAGTAGCTTTTGGTGGACCAGTTGTACCCGAAGTATACATTAGATAAATCTTCTCATTAAAATCAATTTCAGCATCTATATCATTATCAGGTGATTTCATTAGTTCTTGAAACGAAATCATTCCACTTGGAAGCTTAAAATCTGCAGGAGCCTCATTCATCTCTACAATAACATGCTCAATTTTTGGCAATTCATCTTTAATATCCAAATATGCATCAATCATACTCCAGTGTACCATTAAAATTCTGGAATCACTATGATCAATAATATATTGTAAGGTGACTCCTCTCAGAGCAGTATTGATTAACACAACATATCCTCCAAGCTTCCATGTAGCAAATAATGTAAATAAAAATTCAGGAGAATTTATTTCCATTAAAGAAAGCCCTACCCCCGGTTTCACTCCGAATTTTGATAATCCATTTGCCAGCCGATTTGAATAGATATGCATATCACGATAAGTGTACTTTTCATCAATTCCTTTATCAAAATCTCGTATAAAAGTTAAAAAAACCTCGTCTCCTACAGTTTCTGCTTTATTTTTCACTACATCATTAAACGTGGTTGTTGCTGTTATTTTAAAATCAGACAATATTATCCCTCGAAAGCTTTTAATTTCATCCTTTTGAGATTAATCGTATTAATTTCAAATAAAAAAGTATTAAATTTGAAAGAATAAAAATTTTCCTTTTTAATGTAAATATAACGTGCTAAAATCAATTTCTCTTTAAAACTTTTTTTATATATATATCTATTAGTTTTTGAATAATCTCGCTCATAGATGGATCATTAAACCTATTTTCTACTTCCGTTGGATCCTTTTTGAGATCATAGAATTCCACCGGTTTTAAGTTATTTGATCTTACTACTAATTTGTATTGTTTATTTCTAACCATAGTGTATTGAAGAACTTGGCTGAAAACAACATCTCTTCCCTCTTGCGCATCTTTATCCTCAAAATTTGTTAAAACCCGAGGAACTAGTGATCTTCCATCAGAATTTTCTAGAGGTTTAGCACAAGCGATATCTATTAAAGACGCCGCAATATCGATTTGGTCTGTTAAACTATTATTATCCCTGCCACTTGTACCTCCAGGTGGCCGGATAATGAGTGGAATCCTAAGAGCTCCTTCGTAAAACACAATTTTATGACTCATCATATGATCTCCGAGCATTTCACCATGATCAGAAGTATATATAATCCAAGAATTATCTAGTAATTCTTTTTCCTCTAATGCATTGATTATTTTCCCTATCCACTCATCGATTAATGTTATTTTCCCGTAATAGAAGGTTTTCATTAACTTATTTTGAGCTAGGGTCATTCCATCGAGCCCACTCCAATTTAATACAAATTTTATATTACCAGGAAAAGGTTCTTTTGGTTTATCTAAAATGCCCACAGGCATTTCTTCTACTTTGTACATGTCTCGGTATTCTTGGGGTGAATCAAAAGGATCGTGAGGTCCAGGGAAACAAATTTGTAAGTAGAAAGGTTTTACGTCATTATAACTATGAATCCACTCTACAGCTTTTTTTCCTGTGTAGCTATCTAAATGATCCTCTGAAGGAAGAGGAGAAGGTGCCAATTTCCAGGGTTTAGCTTGACCACTCGTCCATTCTATCCAATAATCCCTTAAATACTTTCGGTGAGCTCTTAACAATCCTTTTTCCTTTAAATAATCTGTATAAGGAGAATTAAGCCGGATAGATGCTATTGGTCCAGTGATTTCATGAATATCATCAAATCCCCATTCCCTTATTACATCAATCTTATCATTGGTATGGAACCCTTCTGAATTAGCTCTATGTTCATATAGATGCGTTTTTCCTATTACAGCTGTATGATATCCGGTATCTCGAATATTTCTTACATGACTTTGGCTTGAGCTTTTCGCTTCCATGTTATTATTAATGATCCCGTGATCACTAACGTATAAACCTGTCATCAGAGTGGCTCGGGCGGGGATACATAATGGAGAATTGGTAAAACACTGAGTAAATAGCACCCCTTCAGATGCAAGCTTATCAAGGTTTGGTGTAATTACTACAGGATCTCCCATACAGCCCATAACATCACCCCTGTGTTGATCAGGAAAGATTAAAATGATATTTGGCTTTTTGTTCATTTTTAGTAATCTCTATAAATAAAATATCTTAATTATTGTAAGATAATAAACGATAAAAATTAAAAGTGGTAAAAAAATGAAATCAAGAAAAAATTAAATCTATCTTTTTATTTCATACCCAGTTTTTTCACGATCGTATGTATTTTCAGTCACTCCCCTTTCTTTTAGAAATCTTTTCATTATCCGATGAACTTTACTTTTAGGTAATTCATCGACAAAATCAATGAATCTGGGTACTTGAAAATACGCCAATTTATCTTGGATGTAGTCTAATAGTTCCCCGGCAGTCATGGTTTGTCCTGGTTGTAATACAACAGCAGCCATAATTTCATCTTCCGCGTAATCCTCTCCTACTTGATGGCCTTTAATTCCATATGCTGCGGACTCCAAAACCTTTTCATGTTCATTAATAACTCGTTCAATGCTCCATGCAGCAATGTTTTCTCCACGGCGTCGAATTGAATCTTTTTTTCGATCCACAAAGAAGAACCAACCGTTCTCGTCTTTGGTTGCTAAATCTCCCGTGAGAAACCACATCCTACCATCCGGAGCAACTTGTCTGCGTGCCACGGATGCTTCGGGATTTTTATAATAGGTTACTTTTCTAGTCGCTTTTTCCTCTTCTTTCACTAAGAAGACTAATTCCCCTACTTCATTGGGTGGTAGTATATTCATATCATCATCCATAATTTCTGCGATAACTCCTTCGGCTGGTTTTCCCATCGAGCCAACTGGTGCATTTGGATCACCTCCTGTACCTAAATTAAAACCAGCACCATCAACTGCCCCATACCCTTCGTATAGTTTCAGACCAAATCTTTCTTCAAATGCTCTGACCAGTTCTTTTGGGCAAGCCGCGGAATTAACACGCCACACTTTGTGATCTTTATCATTTGGGCGTTCGGGCTGTTTCATGAGATACTGTGGCATTGAACCTAGTAAATTAAAGTTTGTTACACCATATTTCCGAATGATATTCCAAAATCGTGAAGCTGAAAATCTTTTAGAAAGTACCAGTGGAAATTCCGCCGCATATGCAGGCATAGTTGATAGTCCAAGCGCATTTCCATGAAATAAAGGTAAACATGTAAAGAATGTATCACCAGGGCGTCCCATCCCATAGGCAACAAATGCAGAACCAAGAAGACCATATCCAATCATTCCTCTATAAAAGGAGGTAGTCGCTTTTGGCAACCCGGTGGTACCAGAGGTATACATCAACATAGACATATCATCAGGTTGTATTTCTACGTTTGTATCTGTATCTGAAGTTTCCATTATTCCTTGAAGCGATAAAATACCTTCAGGTAATTCGTAATCAGATGGAGCTTCATTAACATCTACAATTACATGCTTTACCTTAGGTAGTTGATCTTTAATGTTTATATAATTTTCCAACAATGTCCAATGTATAATAATAGTCTTACTATCACTATGATCGATGATATATTGTAATCCATCGCCCTTTAATCCCGTATTCACTAATACCACATAATTTCCTATTTTATAAGCACCAAATAACGCAAAAAGAAACTCAGGACTGTTAATTTCAACTAAAGAGATTCCATCTCCTCTTGTTATTCCTAAATTTAATAGTCCATTAGCTACTCGATTTGATTGCAAATGCATTTCTCGATATGTGTATTTTTCATCTATACCCTTGTCAAAGTCTCTAACATAAGTCATAAAAACTTTATCTCCAACAGTTTCTGCTTTAGTTTTAACGAAATCGGCAAAAGCAGTGGTAGGGGTTATCTTATTTTTCTCAATTAGAAATTTTCTAACTTCTTCAAACGATATAGCCATATTTAATTAACCAGTTTGTAATTTTAGTTTGTAGAATTTAAAATAATTTAATAAATTGTTGATTGAAAGTAAGTTTCACTTATGTTATTAAAAATAAAACAGGTTTAGGAGGACGACAGTTTAGTATTATCAATAATTTTTAAAAATATTCTTCTCTATTTTAATATTTCTTAATGTAAAACAACTTCTTTTTTCTTTTTCGCTATTTTTATTGTAAATAGATAAACTGAAATTGAACAACAAACCAAAATTAAGAAAATAAATAAATTTAATTAATTATTTTAAGAAATTATCAATAATCGCCCTTCCTACATATAGTCCTTGCTCCAGTTCTTCAAAAACTTGATTAATTTCTGAAAGGTTTGCAGTTCTGCCTATATGAGTTTTAACTTTACCGTCTGCTGCTAGTTCAACTAATTCTCTCATTTCCTCAACAGTACCAACAGCAGATCCAAGTATATGCAGACCCTTTGCTACAAGTTCCAATGGCATTAACGGCACTGTTCCTTCTTTCATAGCAGGTAATCCAACTCCAACAAAAATTCCCCTTTTTCTTAAGATTCTTAATCCAAGCCCAAAACTAGCTATTTTTGGTGAAAAAACTATACTTGCATGTACACCATCAAGATAACCTCCGCCATAGGACTCTGC
>JBHLOF010000171.1:0-5292 GCA_048940805.1 Promethearchaeota archaeon | reverse complement strand
TTTTTCAAGCAGAGTAAAATGATTGAGATCTTAAATATTATGAGTTGATACTTCATTAAGTATACTTTCGTCAATCTGTCTTATAAGTTTTATTTCGTTACAACATTATTATTAAAATTCTGTTTTGCAAAATGTTAATCAATTTTCATATTATTTGTTTTCAATCATTAAAATACAAATTTTTACGGCGATCTTTAAATAAATCATTATACTCATTAAGTTTCTTATCCCTTGCAAATTTGATGTCAATTTCGTTAAAATCTATATAAGTTTCATCTATTGGTGCCGAAGATAAAATTTCTCCGTTAAATGAAGTTATTTGACTTTTTCCAGTAAATTTGAATTGATCAGAACCCCTTATTTCTTCCCCAATCCTATTAGAAGTAATTGCGAACACTCTATTTTCTAGACACCTCGTAACCATAGCATTTTGACAGTAGGGAAGTACTAAATTTGCGGGGTGTGCAATGATTTCTGCCCCAAGCAGAGCCAGACTACGCGTAGTCTCTGGGAAAATCCAATCGAAACAGATCATTACTCCAATCTTAGTATCATCAACATTAAATATTGATAAAGGTTTATCTCCAGGGGAAAACCATAATTTTTCTTTATAATAAAGATGGACTTTCCGGTATGAATCTATTATTCCGTCCCTCGAAACTATCAAGGCAGAATTGTAAATTTTATCTGCTTCTTTCTCAACATATCCCCCGACTACGACAGCTCCTGATCTTTTAGCGATCTCAATCAAAAATTGTCCAGTAAGTCCAGAAGGAGCCTCTGCTAATGATGATGTTTCGTCCTTCGATATGAAGGTGTATCCTGTTGCAAATAATTCTGGTAATACTAATAAATCTGCTTTTTTATTTGCTATTAATTTTCTTACTTGTTCGAAATTCTGTTCTTTATCCCCAAAGATTGGAGATGTTTGGACATATCCTACTCTCATATTCATCTACTCATAGAAAGTTGTTTTTATTTAGTAAAGATACCCTTAAATACTACAATTCTTCCTTCTTTTAGATTTCGAATGATATTTCTACCTTTTTGAACAAAATTTGGAATTACCAACCCATAGTTAATTGTAGTAGTTGGGTTTTTTCCTTTATTTACTCTGATTATATCATATGATTCAATAACTTTTTCTGTCTCATCTTTCCACATTAATTCATTGAATCCAGTTGAAATTATGATCTGACGAAGTTCATGTGGTGATATTAGATGATCTAATGAAGAATCATCAGCCCATACTACAGGATAGATTACAGGTGAATTAGTTCCCGCACAAATCTCATATATAGCTAATTTACCATTAGGTTTTAGTATTTTATGGATTTGAGCAAATAAGCGTTGTTTCTTTTTAATATTCACCACAACATGTTGAATAAGGATAATATCAAAACTTTTATTATCAAAAACTGTATCTAGGATATTTCCTTCAATGATCTTTATTTTATTATCAAAACCTGTAATTTTGTTTAAACTTTCGGCAGCTTGACAGTACTCTTTACAAAGATCAATCCCAATAACACTACACCTGAATTTTCCAGCGATGGCTCTAGCTGGACCTCCTATACCACACCCTATATCAAGAACTTTCATTTGTTCTTCTATTCCTATCTCTTGTGCAAGTTCTATGGTTGCTAGCCGTCCTCGGGTGTGAATATCTTCTATACTAGCTAGACTTTTTAATATACTTTTCGAATCAGTTAACCCTTCAGCTTCTAACGCATGAATAATCTTAGTGCCTAAATTAGATCGAGAATATTGATTATTAATTACTTCACGATAAGTCATGATTTATTTTGTTTTCTTGTATCTTTTCTTATAGTGTATAATTCTTCGATATCCATATCAGATAAACCACGTTTTTTAAATTGCTCCTCAATTATCTCTTCTAATCCATCCTCAGTGAACAAATTTTTTTTATATTTTTTTGCGGGAGCACCGAGATATACCCAATTCTCCTCTAACTCTTGACCTACCGTGGTGAGAGAACTACCAGCTAAAATACTATTCTTTTTCATATGAGTTCCGGGCATAACAATACTATGAGCTCCAACTACGCAATTTTCATCGAGTATTGTCTTTCTTATAATAAATAAATTTCCCACTATTACTGCGGACTGAATAATTGCAGATTGTCCAATAACTACTCCTTTACCAAACTCTAGGAATTCTGTATCGATAAATCCTTCAAAAAGAGAATTTGAAAACTTAGTTTTTACCCCAAATATTTTCAAACAGATGTTATCCATAAAAGGGAAGGGAAATTTGTGTGAAATCCATATGGGCCATTTTTTTATTACGCTTCTTAAACTCCAATAACGATAATCTGTGTCAGATTCATGTCTTAGGAACACTCCCTCGTGTGGTTTGTGTATCAAGTTAAGGATAACAAGGAATAATTTTGCAAAAATTAATGAGACAAGAATTGCTGATAAATACATTCCAAAAATTATAAAAGGCAGAAAAAGGCAGAAGTACACATACTTTTCCAATTCATAAACTATCCAAAAAGCCCAAAATTCAAACTGAATTGTAAATAGAGTTATCCAAATTAAAAAGATATAGAAAATCAAATATCTTTTCTTTACCAATACAAGAGTACTATGTGGTCCAACTTTTAAACTCGAAGGTACTGACATTTTAACCTACTCCTCCTTATTGTTTTTAAGCAGGTCTTTTTTATCTTCATCAATGTTAACTTCTTGCTTAATCTCATAAGTAACCTCATTTTCAACATCCTTGCGAGAAATTACATCACGTCGTTGCTCTATATATTTATTGGGTTTATACTTTCTGGCATATTGAGGTCCAATATAAACCCATCCTGGTTCCAACACCTGATTAGGGATAGTAGCACTAAAAGCTCCTGAAATCGATTCTTTTCCAAAAATCGTTCCTGGTGAAATATTATTTACGCCACCAACAACCGAATGATCTCCTAAAATTACTTTTTTGATTATTAGATATTTACCTACAATTTGAGAACTCATTACTACCGCACCTTGCCCCACAGTTACGTTACGACCAAATTCAATAAATCCACCATCCGACCAAGCATCATGCATATGACTAGAGAAATCCACTTTAATTCCCATCCATCTAAATCCCCACATCACTACCCATGGCAATGGACCGTTATTCATAAACCAGAAAACCAACTTCTTTAATTCTACACGTAATCGCCAGAACTCGTAATCTTGATCTCCCTCTACAGCTCTAAATACACCTTCCTTTGGTTTGTGAATCATATTTATAATCAACAGGAACGCCTTAGTAAATATGGCTACGCCAAAGACGAAAATGAAATATAGAATAAACAACCAGATTGGTATTAAAAACATAGTTATTATCCACGTATTAGTGAATTGATATAACAAAAGAGAGACATCGAAAAAAACCGCAAATGTCATATACCCCGAAAACCAAAGAATGGGAAGATAAAATATTAGAAATTTAATACCTATTTTGCTGATTGCGCTAGTTGTCACAAAATCTATAGTGTAATCTATCTTTTCTGTATTAATTTTGTTTTCTTCAATATTTTTAATCATTTTGGCTCTTATCCCCCTTCTCTGCATTATATAAGGTTTTAGATAAATCTTCAGCTTTCTTTAGATCTTCTTCAGTAATTTGAAGATATTCTATAACTTTTCGTTTGAATATTTTTCGTAGTGGTGTCCCAAAATAGTAGTTATTTCCCTTCATTATATTGTGTTTTGTTGCTCCGGTCATAGGCAACCACCAAGAATTATCTCCTGTATATACTCCAGGAGCAAGGCAATTAAAGGCGGCAGTAGTCATGTTATTGCCTATTTTTATTTTTGCAAATGAAATATTTCCAAAAATACCATCCACCGCATGTGAACTTATTGCAACATTGGTACCTAAATAAGAATTCTCACCGATTTCAACAAATCTATCCCCTGCTATTTGTTCCTCTATAACCGATCCTTTTCCTATTTTATTTGCACCCACAAAATTGAACATCCATTTAAGTAACCAAGGAAATGGACCGCGTGAGAAAGCATTTTTGGGATATTTTATTATAAAACTACGGAAATGGTAATAATCCAACGTTTTACTCGGAATGTTTCTTGGGATATTACCGGATTTTGAAGGTGATTTTTTTTCTGAGTAACTCCAATAGCCACGGGTTATTAAAGCAATAATTACTAAGTGTATAAGATAGCATCCAATAATTACTATTGGTAATGTTAAAGATGCGATGAGTGAAGGTAAATTTGAAAAAAGAGCAAAGAAATTTCTTAGTTGCAAGAAAAATGGTAAGTAGAACAGCATTATAAACGTCATAAATATAACACTAGGCACTAAAAAGGAGCTAATATAAGTAATAAGGAAGAGTGGCAACCATATATTTAGTTTTAAACTGATTTCTTCTTTCAAAATGTCATCAGAAGGATTTTCGGTCAATATTTTTCACATTTTAACGTTATGTCTTAAATGCAGATAAACGTATATTCGTCTTTTGTGATTAGTTTTGAATATTTAAAAATTTTCAGATCAAAAATCATAGGATAAGTGGAATAACGATTACTAAAAAATTAGAAAATAGTTATTTTTCCTTTTTAGGAAACCAGGGAAAAAATAATCTGGTCCTTTTTTTATATTCCGCGTACTTATCATCAGCCCTAAATCTTCGTTCTAGAAGCCTTATGCCTGATACTTTAATAATCATATAAGTAATGAAAGCAGGACCGACAGCTGAAATAAATCCAAAGGGTACAGCTAATGCAATTACAAAGATTCCCCACCATTGGGTCACCTCACCGAAATAATTTGGATGTTGAGTGTATTTCCATAATCCTTTATCCATGACATTTCCCTTATTTTCAGGATTTTTCTTAAATTTGTATAGCTGATAATCGCCTGCTGTTTCAAAATAGAATCCTATTAACCAGATTATTGCTCCAAGCCATAAGGTGATTCCAGCGAAATCTAATGGATTTACTAACATTGGGGTTACACTTATGTTTACAAACCAGACGGGAAAAGCAACAACAAATATAACTAATCCCTGAAACAAATAGACCCTTACAAAACTTTTCAAAACGATATTAGTTTTCCATCTCCTTCTCATTGCTTGATATCGATAATCTTCTGGTTTACCTCGATTCCGAATAAACACATATGATGCTAATCTTAATGCCCAAATAAAGACAAGAATGGTAATTATTATTTGTCGAATGTTTACACTATTATTCAAAACAATGTAAGATACCATACTTGTAATAGCGACAACGAAATAACCGGGTCCATAAAAGA
>JBHLOF010000170.1:0-5301 GCA_048940805.1 Promethearchaeota archaeon | reverse complement strand
AACTCCAACAGTTAAGAAATTTGCAATAAAAGTAAAAATCTGAGTTATTAAACCAGCTTTTCTTCGATCGGATTCACCCCTGAAATGAGCAGCAAATCCTCCAAAAGTATGGGTTTGAATGAGTGAATAAGAGGTATCAAATAAACAAACAATGATGAGATAGTAAAATAAAACCGGCATCACACTTTCAATTCCCGTAACCGCTGGTGGTGTAAAAAGCAAGAAAAAGAACACGATTGTGGGAATTCCACCTATTAAAATCCAAGGAGCATGTAACCCCCATCTTTTTGTCCATTTCAACGGCTTATCAGTGTAAAATCCAATCAGAAGACCCACAACCATACTCCATACTGTATAGATTACATTTGCTATAGCCATATAGATGGGCCATAAAGAAACTTTAAATATACTTACAAGACCGAGATTATGCTCATAGAAAGTCCACACAAAACTATTAAATGCCATCATGACAAAAATACTGAAAAAGTACCCTGTGGAAAACAGTAATATTTTCACTATTGAAGTCGTTTTTGGTACGTCTGAACTAGCTTTTATCTCTGAAGATGCCATATTACATTCCTAAAAATACTTACTTGTTATAATGATTTCCACTTAATTATTTATATAACTAATCTAAAATGCTTTAATGATGAAAGCTAAAACAAATAAATTGAGAGCTCTATTTTATAGAATATTAGAACAAATTTTATTAATTAATGAAGGAATTTCATATTAACATGGTTTCTAATCGCCTTTACTGAGCTTAAAAATAACGAGGGGTACATTATTCGATTACTTGAATATGAGAGCAAAAGAATTTTTAGTAAATTTGATATACCGTTAGCTAAAAATTTAATTATCGAAAAAGGGGAAAATATAGAGGAAAAAGTCAGTACATTTACATTCCCTGCGATTATCAAATCTCAGATAGCCATTGGTAGTAGAAAAAAAGCTGGTTTGATTAAAATAGCTAAAACTAAGGATGAAGCCATATCTCTGTGTAATGAATTCTTAACGAGAGAAGTTGCAGGTTTCCAAGTGGAAGCGATTCTTATAGAAGAATTGGTTCAAATAGACCATGAATATTATTGTTCAATCGCTTTGGATACATCAGGAAGACAATTTTTTCTTATAGCAAGTAAGGAAGGTGGAATCGACATTGAAGAAGTATCTAAAACGCAACCCGATGCAATTATAAAAGATAGTTTTAGTTTAAAAGAAGGATTGCGAGAAGAACTCGTGATTAAAGTAGCTAAACAATTAGGATTTACTGATGAACTTTTAACTTCGGCTTTAGATCTATTTCAAAAATTGTGGCAAATTACTAATGAGCTTGAAGCGCAACTTGTGGAAATTAATCCATTAGTGCTTACACCATCTGGATTAGTTGCTGTTGATGGTAAAATGATATTAGATGATGATTCTGCATATAGGCAACCAATTGTTCAAGAATTACAAAATAAAAAGCTTTCAGAATTAGAAAAATTAGCTAAAAAAGCAGGATTCTCATTTGTAGAACTTTCTGGTGATATTGGTATATTAGCGAATGGGGCGGGATTGACCATGGCATTACTAGACGTATTATCAGAATTAGGGCTACAACCCGCTAATTTTTTGGATGTTGGTGGTGGGGCGAGTAAAGAACGAGTATATAGCGCGTTAGAATTGCTATTTAGAATGAATCCAAAGTCTGTTTTGGTTAATATTTATGGAGGAATAACGCGTTGTGATGTCGTTGCTGAAGCGATTATTCAAGCATTAAAAAACTTTAAAGATGCTCCTCCATTGGTAATAAGATTAACTGGTACTAATGATAAAGAAGGTATAGCACTACTTAATAACGCGGGAATCACCGCTTATCAAAACATCATGGTTGCAGTACAAAAAGTAAAAGAGGTTGTGGGAGAATAATATGTATATTAGTGAAAATTCGAAAGTCGTAGTCCAAGGAATTACAGGAAGTCAAGGAAGTTTTCATACTCGATTAATGCTGGATTATGGGACAAAGATAGTAGCGGGAGTAACACCTAAGAAAGGTGGAGAAATTATTCATGGTGTGCCTGTCTTTAATTCTGTGAAAGAAGCCGTAGACGAAACAGGGTGTGATACTAGCATTGTGTTTGTTCCAGCGCGATTTGCCTTTAACGCGGTTGAAGAAAGTTTACTTTCTGGAATAAAAATGACTTGTGTTATTACTGAAAACATTCCCGTTTTTGACATGATTAAACTCATTGAAATGGCTCAAGAACGAAATCTTCACATACTTGGTGGAAATTGCCCCGGCATGATGATTCCAGATAAAATTAAATTAGGTATAATGCCTGGGGATATGTGTCATTACGGTCATGTTGCAGTAATCTCGAAAAGTGGTACTTTGTCCTATGAAATCACAAAAGCTATAGGAAATGCTGGAATTGGAGTATCTGCTTATGTAGGGATTGGCGGGGATCCAGTTCGGGGAACAACAATGCTAGAAGCAGTAGAATATTATTCAAATGATTCAAACAGTGACCTTATTGTTCTTATCGGTGAAATTGGCAGTGATGAGGAAGAAAAAACTGCTGAATTTATTCAGCAAAATACTGATAAACCAGTTGTCTCTTATATTGCAGGAAAAAGTGCTCCAGAGGGTAAGCGAATGGGTCATGCAGGTGCAATTATTTCAGGTGATTTTGGTACAGCAAAGGGTAAAATAAAAGCATTAAAAGATGGTGGTTCTATTATAGCGGAAACTCCTTGGGATATACCAAAATTAATTAAGGAGATTCTTTAAAGGATATCATCCCAAGCCGTACGGAGATCTTTCATTGGATCATCAACTAATTTTGATTCAATGCCTAACATCATCGTACTTCGTTTGTCAATGTCATAGGGACACCATTCGGGTATTCCGTTATGATTCGGGTTTCCATTACGTGCAAAATTCAACCATGTATCCATCATTATATTTGAGACTTTTTCTGCTTCGTCATAAGAATCTATTGCTCCCTCGGGCCATTTGGCAGTCTTTACTGTCCCAAAAACAAAGGGAATTTCAAATGAATGATAAGAACCCCCATACTTAGATGACTTATGAGTAAAAATATAACAAAACACATTAGACTGATGTTTTAAATGCGCCTCGATTTGACGGATCGTAGGTATTCTAAACATAGCATCAGAAAGAATAGAATCCCAATGCCTGTTTTCATTGTTTGGATATTTTGTCTTCATAATAGGTTTATAAATTTGAATTAGTAATTCTAAATCAGATTTTTCTATACCATGATTTGAAATCGTCTTCTCTATAATTTGAAACATTATCTTTTGGCCGTTTTCATCAGCTTGATCAATGAAACTTGCTATAATACCTAATTCAGATTCATTCCAACCAAGAATTAAAGGAACTATATTTGATTCTCCCTTTTTAATAATATCAAATGGCTTCTCTGGGATAACAGACCCATCCACATATGGTCTAAAAGGATTTTCTTTCCCATCAGTAATAGTTCCCGCTATTTTTCTTTGAGCTCGTATAAACTTGTCGATTGGTACTTTTTGTAATGCATTACTATCATCTTTTTCAATTCGTAATTTCGATAATAATTCTTTTGCTCCATATCTCGTCAGTTCTTTTTTATAGGATTTGGGATTTGCTACCCCACTTTGCATTATTGCTTTGTGATATAAACCTTTTATGCTTGGGATTGAAAGCAAGATTGCAACCGACTCACCTCCGGAAGATTCTCCAAAAATTGTAATATTATTAGGATCTCCCCCAAAATTATGGATATTTTCACTAACCCACTTTAAAGCAACAATTTGATCTTGAATACCGATGTTTGGGGATATATTTGGTAAATCTAGAAAACCTAAAGCACCTAAACGATAATTAAAAGTGACAACTACAACATCTCCATAAGCTGCTAATCTTGAACCATTTGAACGAGGTCTAGAACCCGTTCCTATGAGAAAACCACCATCATGAATATAAAACATTACAGGTCTTAACATATTATCTGCAGAAGGTGTCCAAATATTTAGATAGAGACAATCTTCGCTTTCTTCTTGATCGATAGGTTCCAACTCTTGATGGTTTTGTGGGCAAATTGGTCCGAATTTAGTAGTTTCTTTTATATCATCCCAAGGATCCATAGATTGGGGTTCTCGAAACCGTAACCTTTCTACGGGAGGTTTAGCAAAAGGAACACCTAAAAAGCATTGACAATTTGCGTTCTGAAATCCTCTAATTTTCCCTTTATTTGTTGAAACTATTACCATATTTCTAATAAATAAGATACTGCTTAAATGGTATACCTTTTGCCTTAAACTATTTAACAAATATGTCCTTAATCAAATTTTCAATCTGTGGAATATCTTGTAATTCAGCGACTTGACTAGTCTTAAAAAATGTATCGAAAATTTGCCATACTGCCGGATTCTCTTGTAATTCCTCTATAAAGTTAATAAGCTTCTGTTTCGCAGGATAACTCTGCCCTTTGAATAAATAACAAACAGAATAAGAATCTACAGTTTCAATAAGTATAGTATACTCTCCAAATCTTGCTCTGTCAAGCCCTTTAGAAAATAATTCACCACTGAAAGAGTTAAATGCTGATATAAAACTGCTGATGATATCATCCTCAAACGATAATTCTTTCGAAAATGAATAAGAAAATAGAGGTGCCCCGTGTTCTGCCATAATTAAAAGAAACATAGGATTTTCTGGAACCAATTTAATAGGTTCTTCGGAGTAGTCTCTTTGAGTTAAATCTGTCATACTATTTAAAGAGGCTAATCTTATACGATTCAACCTGGGAGGATTTACGTGATTTAACCGTCCTCGAATATCCTGGTATTCAAGTAAGCGATCATGTTCATCTGAAATTATTTGAGCAAAAAAATAAATCTTATTCTCTTCTGCTATTTGTTGCGCTTCTACTAATAATCCTTTCGCTTTATCAAAATTCATTTGTATTAATTCAATTTTAGCTTGAAAAATCTTTGCTTCGGTGAGAAAAAGATAAGAATTACTATCCTCCGCTGCTCTAAACAACATTGAAATAAGTGGGTTTATATCCTCGAGAATTTTTAAATCATTTGAAATCCTAAATTCTTCAATATATATAAAAATTAAGCAATAAAGCGAGAATATATATAATTGGGGGTACCTAGGAATAGATTCAATAACCTCTCTGAATAATGTTTCTGCTTCAACACGATCTCGAGCTCTACTACTTTGATATAACACGATACCTCTTGCTACTGAATATATTTTGGAAATCATTTCATTTTTCTTTAGAACAGCAAATCTATGTAAGA
>JBHLOF010000066.1:0-23067 GCA_048940805.1 Promethearchaeota archaeon | reverse complement strand
AAACAATCTATTGAGGATTTTGCATTCGCTGCCAAACGTGCTGTTCAAGCAGGTGTGGATGCTGTTCAATTGCATTCTGCTCATGGGTATTTAATAAATGAATTCATATCACCTTTTTACAATCGCAGAACGGATGAATGGGGTGGGAGCGACGAAAAAAGATTCCGATACTTAAAAGAAATTGTTGTATCGACCAAAAAGATTTTACCAAATGATGTCCCATTATTGATAAAACTAAATACTGAGGATTTTACGCCGGAAGAAGGAATAACTCCTCCTTTAACGGTAAAATATGCTGAATGGCTAAAAAAGCTGGGAATTGATGGTATTGAAGTAAGTTGCGGTTCTGGGTCTTTCTCACCTTTTAATATGTGCCGGGGAGATATTCCTGTACAAGAAATTGTGCAAGCAGTTCCTGATTATATGAAGAATATGGCAAAGGATATATATCAAGAGATGGTAGGTAAATTTGATTTGATTGAAGGATATAATCTTGATGCAGCAAAGCAAATTAAGTTGAAAGTTGGGGATATACCAATTATAGTGGTAGGAGGATTAAGGAGTAAAGTGTTTATGGAAGAAATTGTCGAAAATCAATATGTAGACTTTATATCAATGTCTCGCCCGTTTATTCGAGAGCCTCTTCTCGTAAAAAGGTTCAGAGAGGGGAAGACGGATAAGGTTGCTTGTACATCATGTAATAAATGCCTTGCTGCAATACCAAATGATTATCCCGTTCGCTGTTATGCAAATTCTTGGCCGAAAGAAATTATCCCTACTTCATACTATCAATAATTTATAACAAAAAAGGAAAAAAATAGGGTAAAAATACCCTCAATATCGTTTTCGCATCCTAAATAGGAGAAATGACATTACACCAAAGAAGAGAAATATCAAGCCAATTTTTCTATGTTTTTTGTTTACTTTAATCAATTTAACTTCCCCTCATATTATATTCATGGTTTTTACCTTTTAGTAATCATAAAAATGATACTAAATTTAGATAAAACACTCAGGAATAAAAAAGATCTACTTAAGAATTTTAATAGAGTTCAATTAGTAAAGCTCAAACCTTATATTAAAATTTTAATTTAAGTACATTTGATTAAAAATGTCAGTAATTGAAGAGAAAAGTTTAGATGAAAAATTTATTAAAGTTGCCAAATTTCTGACAAGAGCAAGAGCTGATGCGGATATTCCAGAAGAAATAGTAGGAATACTTAAAATTGCTATTGGGAAAGATAATGTTGATTTTATGACAGTATTTGAAGAAAAAAATTCATTTACATTAGAAGAATTAAAAGAAAGTCTAAAAAGTAAAGGAATTGAATTAACTGAAGAAGAAATCTTAGCTAAGGTTAAATTTTTAGCAGATAATGGTGTAATGATGGACCAGCCAAATACGAGTGGTGTAATGGTATACCGCGTACTCCCATATGGCAGAATATTTGACTATCTATTTATGAGAGATATCGATGTAGAGGATGAAAGTATAAAAGAATTAGCTAGGTTACAACATAATTGGCAAGAAAAAAGAAGGGCACGTGTTCAAGAAAACTATGAAGATTATAAATCCAAAATTGATAAAGTAATACCTATTGGCAGGACAATTATTAGTAGCCACACTAATCAAGCAACTGGAGAGGAAATTCAGATTGAAATTGATGAGACTATAGAAGCACCACAAGATATGATATTACCAACTCAATCTGTTCAAGAAATTGTTGAAAAATACGACGATATAGCTGTTGGTAGTTGCTATTGTCGAAACCATGCGAGAGTTCTTGGAAATCCATGTAAACAAACAAATATCAAAGATACTTGCTTTACGTTTGGAAAAAGTGCACGCCATACAGCAAAACACGGTTTTGCAAGACTTATTTCAAAAGAAGAGGCATTAGACCTATTAGGACAGATCCGTGATGATGGGTTAGTACACAGAGTTATGCATCTGTATGCAAATCCAAAGCTCCGAGAAGATGCTATATGTAATTGCTGTATCGATTGTTGTCCTCTAGGTGGAGGGAGTATGATCTCACCAACTGCTAATTACACAAATTACCTATCAAAAATTGATCCAGATATATGTGTAGGTTGTGGTATTTGCGTTGAAAAATGCCATCAATTAATTATTGAACTTAATGATGATGGGATAGCAGAAAGAGATGAGGAGAAGTGTATAGGATGTGGAGTTTGTGCATATTTTTGCCCAGAAAATGCAATTACTATGGTAAAAACCCCACTAAGAATTGTTCGAATAATGCCACCTCATCGATAATAAATTTATTCTTCTTTTTATTATCTATTTTAGTGAAGTGTATTTTAGAAATTCTAACAAAGGCTTTTAAAGTAAGTTTTCTTTCTCTATTTTGAATCCAAACCTTAAGATTTGAAAAAATTTGCTTGAATCCATGACCGAAGAACTTGAAAATGCTGAAAAACTCATTCATGAAGCTAAATTTAAGGAAGCTTCGAAGATTCTTGAGGATTTTGAGAAAAGAGAAAATCTAAGCCCTAAAGTCTTGGTATCAATTCTCAATTTGAAAGGAACAATTTACACTATGAATGAGGAATTTGATAAATGTGCAGAAGTTGGCAGACGTGCTCATAGATTGGCTCAAAAACACGATATGATTTTAGAATCTGTACCGTCTCTTCTTTATAATGCAAACAATTTATTTCTTGGAAAAGGTGATAAAGCATTTAAATTATTATTAGAATGCGAACAGTTAATTAACTCATTAGAAGTTGATCCTTCCTTAAATATTCAGAAACACAAAGGATATCTTTTTTTATTGAAATCTTGGTACTACTTATTCAATATGGATATTAATTCTGCATTAGAATTTGCTGAGAAAAGTTTAATTTTGAGAAAAAAATCAAGCTCTAAACTTGAAATTGCTTTTAATTACATTTTATTAGGGCGAATATATTGGAATCATGGAGAATTAGAAAACGCACTCAAGTATGCTATAAAAAGTTTAGATATCATGAGTGAATTAAACTTTCATCATGGCATTTCAACAAGTTCCAATTTAGTAGGTGTTGTGTATACTGATAAGGGTGAACTTAATCAAGCTTTAAAATTCTTAAAGCAAAGTTTGTCTTTCAAGGAGACTGGTATTCGAAACAAGGTTGATAGCTTAGTGCGTTTAGGTATTGTATCTTATCTCAAAGGTGACATAGACAAATGTACTAAATATTATAAGCAAGCATTACCACTTGCAGAGCAACATAATTTATTCGATCTAATAGCTTTAATTTTGAATGGCATGGGAAATATGTATAGAGCAAAGGGAGAGTATGATAAGGCGATAGAAGCTGTTGAATCGAGTTTAAATTCCTCTGAAAGAGTTGGATGGGACCAAAGTACTCCGCTAATGATGCTTATTTTGATATATCTTGCTAAAGGATCTCGTGAACCAGCCCAAAAATACTTCACACGCTTAGAAAAATATGCGGATCAAGTCCAAGGGAAGTGGGTTAAACTTTTTTACCAAATATCGAAAGCAATGATGTTGAAGACTAGTGGTCGAACAAGTAAACGTGCTGAAGCTGAAGAAATATTACGAAAAATCATAGAAGATACTGAAGCTATTGAATTCCAACACCAAAAAGTTGTTGCTTCTGAAATAAAAATGCTTTCGTTTATTAATCTATTTGATCTTTATTTTGGGGATCTATATTTATCTAATAATTTAGAAATATTAGAAGATATAAATCCATTAATCGAACAAATGCTTATCTTTGCGAAAGAACAGCATTCACATATGTACTTAGCAGAAATTAAATTGTTACAAGCTAAAATTGCATTGATTCAGCTGGAATCTAAAGAAGCAGAAAGGTTGTTAGTTGAAGCTCAACGTATTGCTGAAATTGAAGGTTTTGATCTATTGGCTGCAAAGATTTCAAGTGAACACGATATTATATTAACACAATTGGATGTTTGGAAAGATTTTGAAAAAAAAAATACCCCGATATCAGAACGAGTGAAACTTGCATCAATAGATTCGGTGGTTGATCGTTTACAGAGAAATCGAGCTATAGATCCTCCCATATTGGCTGATGAACAGTCAACACTCCTTATGATTATTGCAGAAGGGGGGATTTTAGTTTTTTCATTTCCTTTTACAGAGGAATGGAAAAAAGATGAAGAACTTTTTAGCAGTTTCCTATCTGCATTTACATCATTCAGTAATGAATTTTTTTCAGAAGGGCTCGATCGAGCCATGTTTGGAAAACATACTGTTCTTATGGAATCAGTAGGTCCATTTTCAATTTGTTATTTGTTTAAGGGGCAATCTTACCCAGCAAAACAGAAATTATCAAATTTTAAGGAAAGAATACACAATACAAAGCCTATTTGGGATCTTCTTGAATATTTTTATCAGACAGGTCAAGTCCTTGAATTGAAGGAAAGTCCACTACTTAAATCAATTATAAATGATATATTTATTCAAACTAATTCTGAAGTATTTTGATAATTACATCTAGCTTCATAAAATTTTATATATTCTTTGCATATTTTATGAGTTTACTGCATAAGGTTGATATTGAATATTAAATAGATACATATTTTTTATAGAATTAATCATAAAATTAAAACCAAATATGTCGATTTTGCATATTTGAAAAAAAGTAGGTGATATTTTGACAAAAACATATGCGGAAATTAATGAAAAAATAAAGAATGGAGAAGCAGTTGTGGTTACTGCTGAAGAAATGGTTGATATTGTTGCTGAGAAAGGTGTGAAAGTGGCAGCTGAAGAAATAGATGTAGTCACAACTGGTACTTTCGGTCCGATGTGTTCGAGTGGTGCCTTTCTAAATTTTGGACATTCTGATCCTCCTATTAAATTTGAACACCTATGGTTAAATGATGTTCATGCTTATCATGGGAATGCTGCTGTAGATTGCTATATAGGCTGTACTAGACTATCGGAGGTAAAGCGTTTTACCTATGGTGGGGGACACGTTATTGAGGATCTAGTCGCAGGAAGACCTATTAGATTGAGAGGTAATTCCTATACAACAGATTGCTATCCATTGGCAGAGGTGGATACTGAGTTTACTCTCGAAGAAATTAATCAAGCAACATTATTAAATCCGAGAAATGCATACCAGAGATATGTATGTGCGGTAAATAGTTCTGATCGTACTTTATATACATACATGGGGAAATTGTTACCCCGTTATGGAAATGCTCACTACGCGGGGTCAGGATGTTTAAGTCCTTTGAGTAATGATCCAGATTATGAAACAATAGGGATTGGTACAAGGATCTTCCTTGGTGGTGGTATTGGTTATATTATTGGTGAAGGAACTCAACATAGTCCTTCAAATCAATTTGGAACTTTATTTGTTAAGGGTGATTTAAAGCAGATGAGTGAGGAATATTTACGTGGTGTGACTTACGAAAAATATGGTACATCATTATTTGTAGGATTAGGAATACCTATACCTATTTTAAATGAAGGATTAGCAAAAAAAACTGCAATTAGTGATGCCGAACTCTTTACAGATATAGTAGATTATGGGATACCCAGAAGAGATCGTCCAAAACTAAGGAGAATTAACTATGAAGAATTAAAAGGAGATTATATTGAATTGAATGGGAAAAAAGTAAAATGTTCTTCATTATCTTCATTCTATCAAGCCCGTAATATAGCAAAGACACTAAAAAATTGGATTCAAGATGGTAAATTCTATCTAAATCCACCTGCAGAAACATTACCAACAAACACGGTATTTAAACCAATGAAACAAACAATTAAAGTAAAATTTGTTAAAGATTTGAAGCGAGAAGCAATTATTTGTAGCGATGATAGTGATTTAAAAACAGTTGCCGAGAAAATAATAAACGAGAACTTAAATCACATTGTTGTTACAGATTCTGAAAATAAGCTCATCGGAATTGTTACAAGCTTTGATATAACTAAAGCTATTGCCAAAGATAAAAAGAATTTAGTTGATATAATAACAAAGAAAGTTATCACAACTACAGATAACGAACCGATTGATGTTGCTACAAGGAAGATGAGATTAAACAATATTTCAGCATTACCAGTTATTGATGATTTAAATAATGTAACCGGAATAATAACTTCGGAGGAATTGATTTAACATGACGATAATTAATTGTACATTACCGTTTGGACTAGTAAAAGATTTCGATGATTATTCAAAAATTGTAAACGATATTTTAAAGCATGATATTACATTCAATATTCTGAAATTCTCTACGGGTTCTAATGGAATCAATTTACTTATTGATATACCAGAAGATAAAACCAAAACTATAACCGAATCATTAAAAAGGAATAATATTGTTGTAAATAAGAAAGGACGAGTTTTCATTGATGATGAAAAGTGTATTGATTGTGGGGCTTGTATATCGTTATGTCCGACAGATGCTTTACACACAGATAAAGATGAGAGATTAGAATTTTCATATGAGAAATGTATAGGTTGTCTGTTATGTATAGATTCTTGTCCTAGGTACGCGATTGAAGAATTATAAAAATATCACAAAAGAATTTATTCTTTTGTTATTATTTCAAAGATTTCATCAAGTCGAGGTGTTTTTCTTCGAAGGGTAATACACCGTTCCTCTTCACATCCTCTTAATATAGCAATTAACTCATTTAGATGAATTGTAGGGATATCGAGTTTTTCCCCATACCACTTATTAATTTTATCACGATATTCAGGTTTACTAAGAGTGTATAAACATGTGGGACATGGCATTAGCATAAAATCTGCTTCTACATTTTCAGCACTTTTCAATTTGTTATAAGTTATTTGTAATGCCTCTTTTGGATGTAATACCAATTGACTGGCCCCCCATCCACAGCAACTTTCCTTCTCCTGATAATCAACAGGAGTTCCGCCAAATAGTGTGACTAATTCATCAAGTTTTGTCTTACCTCTTAAGTATAACTCAGGATTCCTCTTGTCTCTTGACAAGTTTAAGTAATGACATCCATAATGAATAGCAACATTAAGATCTTTCAAATTAAATTTTAATGAATCTAAGACTTCATTCCTCAATAAGTATAACAAATCTAAATCATGAATGAAGCGCACTTCAGGTTCCTCAAGGATCTTGTATTTTTCAGGTTGTTTAATCCCTACTCTTTTTCCAAGGTCATTCAATATCCTACTAGTCTTCTGATATACTTCTTGATTTTTTAAAAACTCTCGACCTCTTAAAAGGGAATTATAGCATCCATTACAACTAAATAAAACTATATCAGACTGTTGATCAAGTTCATAAATATTCCTCTCATTTAAAGCAGCGAACTGTGCTCTTGTAATCAAATTCCTTTGAAAAAAGGTACCACTACAACAAGACTGATTTGAACAAACCTTCACTTTTAGGTCAAGTTCTTCGAGTAAATCTTGGATACCCCATCTTACCCCAGGAAAATATTTCTCCAAACAAGCTTTGAATAAGCAGAGATTCTTATCTTTAAAAAATTCTAGAGGATTCTCTGCATAATCTTGCTCAATTTCATTTAAATCTAAAGATAAATTGCTTAATATCATTATGTATTATTTACGATTTTTTCGACTTTTTCTTTCTATTCTTATTAGTTTCGCTTGCTTTGAATACGTATTTTATCCTCGCAAAATTGCAGATTTTATTTAACTCGTCCATTCTTTCTTTTGGGAGGGAACCTCCTAACGGTTCTTCTACAACAACACCCTTAGTAAGAAATCGTTCAGACATCTCAACATATTTTCTTAAATCATTATAACGTGGTCCAAAACCCTTTTTAAAGCTTTCATTCCTCAAATTTATAATCAATAATGGAATATTTATATTGTCTTTAGGGCAAACTCTTTTACATCTTTCACACAAATAACAATACCAAATATCTGAGTCTTTCAAAACACTTTTATCTCCTCGTAGAACTTTACTGATGATCTTCCTAATGTTAAATTTCGATACTTTTGTAGCAGGACAGCCCCCCACACATTTACCACAGCTAAAGCACTGAATAATATTCTTGTTTTCATCAATATCTTCTGCAAGTTCTTTATAGAAATCCCAATTCCAATCCGAATCAGAATAAGTGTTCATGGTTTCGACTTTTTTCTATTTATCAAATATCCTATTTGAAAATCATTAATCATTGTAAAAAAAATATTGTATTTATGAAAATAATATAATTAAGCGTAATTTTTAATTTTGAAAATTGTTTTGTATAATCTAATTGCATTTATTAGATTGGAATTATATATAATCAAAGAAAAACAAAAGTAACTATTAGAATTTCTCGAAATAAATCCATAAAATTTCCTTCCCCCAAGCTAAATTGATAAAAAAACAAACATGGAGAGTTTTTGATGGTTCAATATAAAGACGGTAACATATATTTAAAAATTGTCTATTATGGTATGGGGGGATCTGGGAAAACTACTATACTTAAGACCCTCTATCACTTAACAAAGGATGGTAAGACAGAAATAGTACCTGTAAGTGATTTACAACAAATTGATAAAGCAAGTGGTGCTACACTTTATTTTGATAGGGGAATATTTCAATCAACACAAAACAGAAAGGTTTATTATCGAGTTTTTACCGTGGCAGGGCAAAAATCTTTTTCTCCACTTCGAACTAAAGTTTTTAATCAACTTGACGCAGAAACTGATGCGGTTATTTTTGTTGTCGATTCGCAAACTAAATTTTTAGAGGACAACATTGAATTCTTATTAGAACTAAAAAATCTAACAAAAAATAGACTCATAAAAGAAATTCCTCTTATAGTCATGTTAAATAAACAAGATCTTAAAGACATCATTGATGATAATGACTTTATTGAGATTTTAAAACAGGAAGATCTGTTGTATGAACCCAACCATGAATTATATATATGGAATCCATTGATATATAAAACTTGTGCTTTAATTGATCAAGAAAGAGATATTTATCGAAGTTTTTATGAAATTGCTCGAAGAACCGGACTATACCACATATATGGGAACGGAGAAGCTCCTCCTAAATAATTTAACACAAATTTGGTTTTAAAAAAAAAGTAATCAAGAATTAGAATTACTTCTTCATAAAAATTTCTTTCATCCATCTTGGTAAGAGAAATCCACCATAAAATTCTAAAGCACTAATAATTAGCAGTATTCGTACAACCACCACCATTATCGCTAAAAGAGGATCAGCAGGATTTTCAAAAATTGTCCCAAGGAGAGAATCCAATATTGCAGCTACAGTAAAAGTAATAAATGCAGCACGGAGTAGTTTCCCCTTTAACCTTATTTCACGATCTTCTACTTTGACAGATTTTTGAGCAAAAGCTACGCCTGTAGTAACCATAGCGAAAATTACAATCAATAAATAGATGGTTATAAAAATCCCAAAATCCACAGTAAAAGGTCGTATTGGATTAATTGTCCCGATTAAATCAATATCAATGAAAAAAAGAAGAAAAAACACAATCTCAAAAATGATCGAAAAGATTACTGTGATGATTAATACTTTTTTTTGAGCTTTTTTTTTAATCATATCTGTATAGGCCGTAAACCAAGTGAGGAGAGCAATAGGGAGAAAACAATTACCAATAATAAAATACAATCCTACATCTAATGATTGTTGTGCAATTATATTCATTAAGAACGAAATGGAATCAGGAATCCATGGGTTTGCGACCCCAATCCAAGATATCCCCACTAAAATATATAACCGGTTTTTATACTCAAAATATTTCATTAAGATCGTAATCCCGATGATAATGGAAATAATTACAAAGATTAAGCTAAAACTGCCTTGCAAAATATCTACTAATTCTAAAACCATTATTTATCACCGTTTTCTGAGTAATTGTTCTAAAAATTATATAAATCTCAATCGCAAATTATTTATAATTTTATTATTAAAATATTAAATCGTTGGTGATATTGAAGTATTATTTACACTATTTCATAGTCTAAGGGAACTAGTAACTTATTTCTCTCGCTTAATAATTTCAAATGCCTTAGATATTCATTCAAAGTAATTTCTTGATTTAAATATCGTTCCATCAGTTTCTTGATAATATAATCTGGTTTAAATTTTATGAATCGAACATCTGAAAAAAGATATACGATTCCTTTAGCCTCATATATGAATTTTTTGTCTAAAAGATCATTAAAAAGCTCCTCTCGATTATTTAAGATATTAAGGCATTCATTAACTGTAAGATTTTCTGCTCTTAAATCTTTAATTAGAGAAAAAACATCTTTATCATTTAAGATAGAATGGATAATAGTTTTATTTTCAATTTCAAAGATAATATCATAGTTAAAATAGAAGCTTTCTAACTCATTTCGATATTTTTTTAATAAAATATCTTCTTTATCTTCAATGGGTAAATTTTTAGGAGGGAGTCGCATACAAGAGATATCATTTATCAAAAAATAACACTCATTACTTCCTGGAACATTTTCTTTAATGATTAAATTCTCACGCAGAAAAGAAATTAAAATTAAGTCAATATTTAATGTAGAAAACCCATACTCTAACCGTAATTTATTAGTAAGATCTAATTTTGAAATCACACCATCGCGTAATATCTGAAGCATTGTATATTTTATCTTATCCTGAAAAAAATCAATTATTATTTCTTCCTCATCAAGTTTCGAATAATTTTTTACCGTTGTGTATGCTTCAGATATAGCTCGTGTAATTTTATTAGTATTAATCAATTCTATCAAGTTTTTACTCATACTAGCTAATATATCAGGGGACGTTGTCTCATCCATATTCATCGTTTCATATACTAATATTAAGAAATACATTTCTCCTTCAAATTGCTGGGTAATCGAAACAAATCTTTTTTCACCGTCTTCTGGGATAAATTCTATCATTGAATTTTCTTTATTTAATTCATGCTTAGCCCAGATTTTTAAAAATAAATCCTTAGGAGGAAAGGGTTTCTCGGGAGGATATTGTATTATCGGTTCCGGTCCCGTTTGTTTATTCCAATGAGATAAGATAATTCTTTCCATTATTAATAATTAATCACAATTCTTAATAATAAATTCTAAATATTTCTTTTTAAATATGAGCTTCATTCGTAAATTGGGAACAATTTCTATTTACCCTTAAAACCATGTTTCCAAAACAAAATTATAGTAAAAATGAGATTTAATTAAAAGAACTCAGGATATGTATGTTCAATCTTATTTAGCGTTATAGCTAATAAATTGAGTAGTTCTTCGCTATTAATTTTCTTTATATTATCAATTACATTATCAAGGATTATCGTACCATTATTTATATCTTCCTTTGTATACCTATTTCGCTTATAATTGAACAAGCAATGAAATTCCTCTTCAAGCCAAACTAATTCCTCTTTTAAGCTAGTTTCTAATAATGCCTCGTAATCTTCATTAATGTTCATTATTCTCAACTATAACTTTAAATCGATTTTTTTATACCTTAAAAAAATAATAGTCCTCAGATATTTAAAAAAGTTTTTTTACAAAAATTTAAATGCGATGATAACGAACAAACAAATTTTGCATATAAATTATATATACACCAGAATTTGAACACAAAATTCAGTATTATTTTTCATAAAATCGGTTTTCTCTTAAAGATTTGAGCATTTATATAAATTTTAAATACGAAGTTGGGTTTTATAAATAGAGAGCTAGTAAAGTTGCGAATCTCATTCAATACTTGAGGAGGTGGGGCAAAACGAGTGAAATGTTAAAATTGGAGAAGAAAAAAGTTCATAATTTATTCATCCTCAGAGATACAGGCACTTGTATTTATAACAGAAATTTTACAGATAAATTCAATAAAACTGACATTGATTTAGTAACAAATTTCTTTGCTGCATTATTTTCTTTCGCAGAAGAAGTTACCTCAGAAAGAATGGAAAATCTTGAGATGGTTAATGTACGGTTATTATTTAGATCCAGCAAAGATTTTTTACAAGACGAAGAGGAAATCCTTATTTTTTGTCTCATGGCGGATATTGACGTGAACAGCATTTTTTTGAGGAATAGTCTATTTATGATTATGATGCAATTTTATAATATGAATGAAGACTTATTGCCAAGTCGAGTAAAAGGGACACCCAAATTAATGATGGACTCACGAAGAGAATATCTTGTTATAAAGAATGATGATTTTGATAATGTTGTTGATTCAATAATATTGGGTAAGTGGGAAATTGATAGTTATAAAGATTATTATGAAGAAGTAGAAGAATATCTTGATGAGCTAATTCATGAAGATAAGATATTAGGAGCAGCACTCTTATCAATTACAGGAAATATCATTAATTCAAGCTTATCCCCAGAAATTCTTTCACATGCTATGAAAGAATTAGAAATTCGACTCCAGTTAGGATATCTAGATCCTATTTTAATGATTTACGTTTTAGATGATGGATGTAAGGTTATTACGAAAGAAATAGTAAATAATGAATTTCTAATCCTTCATTATGAATCTTCAATTCCTCTGGGAATGTGCGATATAACCTCCAGTAAAATTTCAAATCAGATTGACAAATTATATAAGGATCGATCCTAAACAATTTTCTACAAAAATCAATAAATTTATTGCAAAAGCTAAAATCTATTGTACTATAGAGTACAATAGGAGATAAGGAGAAAATAAGAAAAAACTCTAATTCTTGAATTTTTTGAACTGGTGTCTCGTTATAATCTTAGAAAGCTTATAAATTGATTCTAGATTATTGTTTCTGATCGCTTCATTCAACTCTTCATAAAATTTAGGGATGTTCAACTCCGATTGTTCCTCTACCTTTGAAACAACATCAAGTTTTTCTTTCATGCAGTAATTTAATCAAATTGATTTTAAAAAAAGAAATGATATCACTGTAATACATATCTTTTCGTCTTGATCAATCTGAATTCCGATTAAATACTTGGGAAATATTTTATAAATTTAAAAAATTTCTTTATCATAATGAGTGAGAAAATGAATCCTAATTTTGATTCAATTAGTCCCTCTGCTAAATCCTTGCTATTAACAAAATCATTAACTAATATTCCATTTGCAAAAGAGGCTGCTAAAATCATAATGGGGGATAATACTTTTTCATATTCACAGGAAAGATTATCTTCAATTGGATTCCTACTGAGATTAATTCATTTTGAAAAGAGATATTATTCGATTGACAAAGCGTTAAAAGAGTTAGGGATAAAGAATATTTGTGAATTTTCTTCTGGTTTTTCTTTTCGCGGATTAAGTATGTGTAAGGACCCTGAAATATGTTATATAGACACCGATCTACCTCAAATTATAAAAATAAAAGAACTTATAATCCAAGAATTAAATCAAAAATTCTGTGATTATTCTATCGGAAATTTATTGCTTAGACCATTGGATGTATTGGATAAAAATGATTTTACCAAGTGTTTTAACAATTTTTCTAATTCCCCCATTGTTTTAGTAAATGAAGGATTATTAATCTATTTTGACATAGAGCAGAAAAGAAAATTATGTTGTCTCATCTATAACTTATTATCTGAAAGAGAAGGGTATTGGATAACTTCAGATATTTATATCAAAAATGAGGTACAAGATACAAAACCAAATGGTTTCTATGAAACTACAGGTGAACAGTTTCTTGTAGACCATAATGTAGAGGAAAATAAATTTGTTAGTTTTGAATCCGCTGAGGTATTCTTTAAGGAGTTTGGATTTGACATTTACATGAAAATTGACGTTCCTACAACACAATTAAGTTCGAGAAAATTCTTAGGAAGGATTCCAAGAGACAAAATTATAGAGATCAAAAATAGGCAGAAAGTAAGGGAAACTTGGATTTTAAAACCAAAAGACTAGTAATTCAGGATTTTTTTACCCTATTTCCAGACTTTTGTTTTCATAATATCTTTCAGTTATTACCAAATTTTTTAATAAAAACGTAGTATAAAATAAACATAGAAACCAGTGCAGCTAATATTATTAGAAGTATTGTATTGAAATAAGTAGATTGCTCAATTATTACGTTTAAAGGTAGTGTATCAAAATCTAATGGAAGTGTAAGACTGAATCTCATAAACAATAAAGCTCCTAATGTTGCATAAAAAAATGACCTAAAAATTGAACCAATTAGGGTTCCAATAGAATATTTTTTCAGATTTATATCTACTATTCCTGAAGTATACGAAATTACATCAAATGGAATGAAAGGGATAAACCTAGTAATCACAATGGCTTTCATGCCATGTTTTTGAATAAAATCATCCGCAATATCAATCGCCTTTTTACCAACGAATTTTTCAGCTAAAGGTCGTCCACCTTTTCTGCTTATATAATAACATAATAACCCAGCGGCCATAGATCCAATGATTCCCATGATTCCTCCTAAAAACCATCCCCAAATCATCCCGGTTGCTAGTAACACAATTTCAGAAGGAAGAGGTACAAGAAGACCTTGAACAGCCATTATTAAAATAAATAGAAAAATCCCGAGAATCCCTGATCCATAAACAGGATTAACAAAAAATTCAACCACAAAACGGTATAAGATTGTATTATCCACAAAAAATATAAAATACAACAATATGAGGGAAGCAATTACTAATATTAAAAATAAAATAATGAAGAGAATAGTCTTCTTTTCATACTGTGAAAAATCAAAGAGATTCTTAATATAACTTTTCAACTTCATTAAAAAGGTTACTTTTTTCCTTCTGATAGAGGATTTTTCATTTTCTTCCATTCCTATCTATTTCCCGAATAAAAATTAAGTAATATATGTAATTCAAATTGCTTTAAAAAGAATTTTTTCTTCAAAAATTTGCACCCAAAAATATACATTAGATAATTAGCAACTGAGAAGATTTTGTTGAAGTTTTAAATTGAAAAGATTTTTGAAGATCATGTTTTGGGGGTTGATTATTTTATAATACTGGATTATTACTAAAACAATCTTTTATTTAAATATATGGTTATATAATTTAAAAGTCATATTTTTAGGAAAATGCCAAGACTTATATATTCATTAATTCTATCAATTATAGAAAAGATTTAGTATACTTCTTATGAAAAAAATTAAAAAACTCTTCATAAATCATCATAAATTGAAAGTTTTAATAATTATAAATTAGCTTTTTTCAATAGCGTACTCAAATTAAACGAGAGTATATTTTAATTTTTAAACTAAGACAAATTAATTTTAGACAAGGAAAAAATATTATTTATGTAAAGCGGGTTTTAATGACGGGTAAAGGGGAATTTGAAGCTTTAATTTTGGCAGCTGGAAAATCTAGTCGATTTAGATCAGTGGATGGAAAATTTAAGAAATGCTTCCTAAAATTACGTAATTCCAATATTTTAGGATATATTATAGTAGGAATGATAAAATCTGGAATTACAAGAATAAAAATTGTGACAAGCAAGATAATTAGTAATTCAAAGTATAAAAAAAAAGTTTTAAAATCGATTGGTCACCCTTGGAGGGATAAGGTAGATCTAAAGTTAGAAATCATCGAAAATAATTATCCCGAGAGAGAAAATGGATATAGTCTTCTCTTAGGACTAAATTCCATTAGATCTGAAAATACCCTATTAACTATGGCAGATCATGTATTTTCACAAAATATCTTTTCTACAATGATAAAAAAATATAGGGAAGAAGATATTTTTTTAGCAACAGATCCAATGAATAGTAAAGGAATTTATCGCGACATAGAAGATGCTACAAAAGTGTTTGGGGAAGGATTATCAATCTTTAGTTTGGGTAAGGGTTTGAAAAATTATAACCGATTGGATATGGGTGTTTTCATATTAAAAACGAAAAACATAAGAAAGATATGTAAAAAGGTTGAATCAATATACAATAGATTTAGCGTTACAAATGTTGTTTTATCAGCGATAAATTTAGATTTGAATATTAAATACATTGATTTTCCTAGTATAATTTGGTTAGATATTGATAATTATAAAAAATATCACCTAATGGAAAAATTATTCAATAAATCTTCGAAAATTCATCCTTTTGGCTTAATGTTAAAGATTATTTAAATTACATTTATAGGAAAAAATTTTATGAAAATGAAGTTAAAACTGAATAAAAATAATAAAAGAGGTATAATTTAAATCGAAATAGATAGAGGTGAACAATGATAAGTAAAATTAAAATAGCTATTGCAGGACTTGGAAACTGCGCTAGCTCCTTGATTCAAGGGATCCATTATTACAAAAAGAAGTCAAAAAAGGAAGCTACAGGCCTAATGCACTGGGAAATTGGAGGATATCAACCAAGCGATATTGATGTAGTTATTGTTTTTGATATTGATCGTAGGAAAGTTGGAAAGGACGTCTCAAAAGCTATTTTTCAACCACCTAATTGTACTAAAATTTTCTATAAGGATATTCCTAAAATGGGAGTTATTGTAAAAATGGGGAAAATTTTGGATAGTTTTGCTCCACATATGCAAAATCATGATGAAAGGTTCTCATTCGTTTTGTCTGATCAAAAAGAATCGAATAAATCAGAAATAATTCAAGAGCTTAAGAATAGTAAAGCAGATATGCTTGTTAATTATTTACCTGTGGGATCTGAAAAAGCAGTAAATTTTTATGCTGAATGTGCTTTAGAAGCAAATATCGGTTTTATAAATTGCATGCCTGTATTTATAGCAAGTAATCCAGCCTGGGCAGAACGATTTAAAAATAAGAACATTCCAATAATAGGCGATGACATAAAATCTCAAATAGGAGCAACTATAATCCACAGAGTATTGACAAATATTTTCAAAAAAAGAGGTGTAAAACTTACAAGAACATATCAACTTAATACGGGAGGTAATACTGATTTCTTGAACATGCTTGATAGGCGTAGACTAGTTTCCAAAAAAAGATCGAAAACAGAAGCCGTTCAATCCCAGATGGCGGTTAGACTAAAAAATGAAAATATTCATATTGGTCCAAGTGATTGGGTTCCTTGGCAAAAGGATAATAAAATCTGTTTTATCAGAATGGAGGGAAATATTTTTGGTGATATTCCCATAAATCTCGAATTACGCCTTTCAGTTGAAGATTCTCCTAATTCTGCCGGTGTAGTAATAGATGCAATAAGGTGTCTAAAATTAGCACTTGATAGAAATCAAGGCGGTGTATTGTATCAACCATCTTCCTATTTTACGAAACATCCACCAATTCAATATAGCGATGATGAAGCATATCAACTAACAGAAGAATTTATTGAGGGTTTTCAGGTTTCAAGTATAAAAGCAATTAATGAAATAACAGAACAAGATGAACAAGGCATAGAATAGTAATTTTAATTCATTTAGGCTCAGGAAATAGAAATAAATTTAACAAATTATTTTGCCATAAAAATTATATAATATGATTTTTTTGAAAGAAATAGAGATAAAAATGATTTGATATTTTTTATTTCTTTAAATTAACCTGAATATCAGATAAGATATTCAAATTGAAACAGTTTCTAGAATTTATTTGTTTCTCCTCTGAGTTTCTAAGGTTGCTCATAAAGATTGGTTAATTTTAACGGAATAATTAATCGTGTATTAAATCTCGTATTTAGTAAAAGAAAAGAAATAATCTTATGTAAATTATGAAGTAGTGCTTAGAAGATGGAAGCTCAAGAAAATTTTATAAAAAGAGTATATGATATGATATCTGAATTAAAACTTCCTTTAATTGACGATAGAGTCCAAGGGAATGTTAAGTTAAAACCAAATAACGGAATAATTATGGTGAAATTCGTTTTTGAAGAGGATGAATCCGTAATTCGTGGATTTCTTGGATTAGCTGAGTATTTTCATTCTGTAATTATCAAAAAGAAAGAAAAATTTTACATTCCTCATGAATTCAAATTATTCACGTTGGAAAGTGCTTAAAATGTGTGAGGATTGAAGATAAATATGTCAAAATATTATTGTAAGAAATGTAAAAAATACCACCATCGAGGAAAACTCTATATAGACCATTTGAATTATAAAAAAAAGGATATAAGTGAATTAAATAGTGTTCAATTTGGAGGAAAAAAGGTTAACATCGATGGCCTTAGACCAATTGCCAAACGACAACTTCATAGGTTGTTAAAGAAAATAATATCTTCTGGTAATTATGAACTTTATAAAAATGAAATTATTAAATTAATGAATAAAGAAAAAGGGAAATAGATATGACAGGTATCTATAATATTCATGAAAGTAATAACTATGAAAATATGTTAGATTATAAAATAAATAATATTGTCGCAACAGCTCGGGTAGATCTGCCAGAAAAACTAGATCTTGTCAAAATAGCAAAAAAGCTGTCTAATGCAGAATACCACCCTGAAAGGTTTCCGGGAGTTATTTTCAGACAAGAAAATCCTCGAGCCACATTTTTAATTTTTTCATCTGGCAAAATGGTAATTACAGGGCTAGAATTTGTTCAAAATGCGGAGAAAGCTGTACATAAATTACTAAAAAAAATCAAAAAATTTGGCATAAAATCATCTGATCCAATAATCACTATTCAAAATATTGTTGCTGACGGTGATTTACATTTGCTAATCAATTTAAATAAGGCAGTGTTATCAATGGAATTCGCAATGTATGAACCTGAAGTCTTTCCAGGATTAATTTATAATATGAAAAATCCCCGTGCTGTATTTTTGTTATTTTCTACTGGTAAATTTGTATGTACAGGAGTTAAAGATAAGGAAAAAATAGAAAAGGCTATTTTAAAATTAAGGGATAAAATTAACGATTTGGAAATCTCAACCGAAAAAACGATTGAAGATGAATTTGAATTAACATTCCTTTAAAGTAAATTCTTCTATAATGCATACGATGATTAGAAATGGTTGAATTTTGTGAAATATGTGGGGGAATGCTACTTCCCTCTAAAAAAAAAGATAAAAAGGTACTTGTATGTAATTCTTGCGCACAAATTAAAACATTAGAAAAAGAAGATGTTGAATCTTATACTTTCCATTCCAAAATTTCTCATCCACCGGGAGAAGAATTCAAAAATTTTGAAAAAATGAAAAGTTGGAAAAAGAATTTGTCTGAATAATATAACAATGGATAGTATTAAAAAAGAACCTGAAGTATATGAAATTTATATCATGGAGAAAAGTAAAATCATGGAAATGCATCTCCTGTGGGATGTGTTGTCATTCTTATGATATATGTCTGGAAAAGGATGAATATAAGAAAATGTGCAAAAAATTTGGGTATGAAATTTTTAATTATAACAAATATCCCATTAAATATTTACTTAAACGAAGAGCAAGCGGGAGCTGTATTTTTCTTAAAACGTTGGTGGAGAAATCGAAATGCGAAATACACCAAATTAAACCGTTCATTTGTAAAATTTTCCCATTTTTTATCTCGAAGTCAAATAATAAAGATTTGTCCTTTCGCTATAAAAAAAATAGATATAATATATATTTAGAAAGAAATTGTAAAGGAATAAAATTAGGTAGTCCTTCCACTGAGTTAATTGATGAAATTATGCCTGCAATTATTAATACATGGCTAAAGTTACAAAATTTCTCAAGTCTATAGTTATTTCGATTAACAATTAATAGAAATGATTGATGGGAGATTATATAAAGATTTTAGCATTTTTTAGATATTTTTCAATTTAAAGTCTTAATCCTTTTTCTAAAATTACTTTATTTGATTTTGGATAATATTGTGCATATTTCAAAATTTTTTCTTCAGAAATCCCATCTAATAATTTGTGAAGTCGAACTATAATTTTATTTTCATTTATTTTGCTATAATTCCACATATAAATTAAATCTAATATAGTTTTTTCAGGATCTGAATATTTAATAACTCCATTTTTTATACCAAAATTAAAGAACACATTCTTGAGTATTAGAAACCTAAATTTCTTACCTAAAATTTTCCTTGGTTTGATTCTTGAAATTCTATCATTTATAATATAGTAATATTTATCATTAGATTCATAATTGATGTTATTTAGTTCTAATGCTGTATACAGACCATAGTACCAATTGTCAATATTACTAAATTTTAAGGCCATTGCGACAAGTTCCAATTTGGAGTATTTTAACTTTTTTTGGATAATTTCCTCATCAGTTTTTAAATAAAAAATATCATCTAAGATCTTTACCAAATATCCTCGAGATACTAAATAATTACTAATAATTTTATAATTGTAATATAATTCCTTGCAATACTTTCTCAGCTCTTCGTAAGTTACAAACTCTTTATTATCTTGTCTTAATCTCATTATTATGCGATTCATAAGTCGAAATAATCAAATCAATTAAATTTCAATTAAGAAGAAAAACTTCATCTATATTTATATCTAAGAATCCTTGATTTTTATTTCTTTTAAGTAAAAATTAGAACTTAATTTTTGAATAATCAATACCGAAAATTATAGGGATAGGTTATATATTCATAATCTATTCTGAGCATTAAAAAAAAAAAGATAATTATAATTAATTTGAGTTTTATTTTTTCTAATTTGATTTATCCGAAAAATAACAGATACATGAGTTAGAATTGAAATCAGAAGGAGGCATATTGGAATTGCCCAATCTGTGAAAATAGCGCAAATTCCCGCCAAAAATACAATAAAAAGTCTTGTATCGCGACCTTGTATTGTTCGAGGAAAATTGATATCTTCTCTTGCTTCAACTTTAGCAGCAGTATAACTAATTAAATAGGCCCCAGTGATAGTAATAATCCCTAATAAAAATGCATATATAATAAAAAAAACTCGAAGAGAAAAAATAGTAAGGCTTACAAATATAAGAACATCAACATATCGATCCATTACGGAATCAAAAAATCCTCCAAAAAAAGAGGTTCTTCCATTAGCGCGTGCTACTTCACCATCAGAACCATCAATAATACTTGAAAGTTGAATAAATATCCCTCCTAAAAGGGGAATACTCACTATAAAAAATATTGAACCAATAATTCCAAAGAAAGCAGATATAATTGAAATTATATTCGGATTACAGTTAGGCCAAAAATGGATTATAAATTTCGTTAATTGATTAGAAACAGGTCTATTTATGTATTTAGATACAAAACCATCTCCCTTCGCTGGCATAATTCTCATTTAATAATTTATTTCAATCCCTAAAAGTTTTTAGGATTTGATGATTTTAATAGAAATGTGTTAGGTATTTCAATTCGGGCAAATTGGAATTTTGAGAATATATTAAATGCAATATCTGATCTTAATCTCGATATATGTGAAATTCAATTGGATAATCCGATTTTTAAATTTCAGAAATATCGCAAAAAGATATTAGAACTTATAAACAACCTCTGCTCCTTAGATTTACGACTTTCTTTTCATCTCACTTTTATTGATGTTAATATTGCTTCTTTAGATAATAAAATACGTTATTATACCAGCAGATTATTAAGAAAGGAAATTGATTTCGTAAGTAATTGGGAACCTGTCTATGTTGTAATGCACACAGGAAAAATAAGTGATACATTTTATCAGATGCCTTCAATAAAAGAAAAAGCTCATAAACAACAAGTGAAAACAATTTCAGAAGTAATAAAATTATGTGATGTCAATTCAATACCATTAGCTATTGAAAACCGTCAAAGATCTACAACCAAGGGCTTAATAGAAAACGTGAAGGATATTCAATATTATAGCCAAAAATTCCCCTCCCTACATTTTCTGCTCGATATTGGGCATTTAAATACTTTTTATTCTGATTCCAGTGCATTATTAGAAGAGATTTATCGCTTTTGTGACTTTCAAATAATTGCCCTTCACTTATCAAATAATTTTGGGAATGATACACATGGGAACCTGGAAGAAGGAACAATCCCAATTAAATTATTATTTTCAGAAATCCCTGACTTAAAAAAGAAAATTTTAATTATTGAAAATAAATTATTTAATAATTCTCTGAAAAGTCTGGATTTTATACGTCAGAAAGTTTTAAGAAATTCATAGTGAGACTATATAGTCTTCTTAAGCTTATAATGGAACATTTTAAATAAGAAATTATATAATTAGGAATATTATTAAAAAACTTCAAAAAAATTATAGAGAGATTTTCAGATGTTTAAAGATCTTAAGGAATCATTGCTGACAAAGTTGTTTTTAGTTATAATGATATTATGGATTATACTGGCATTAATCTTCGGTTTTACCGATTTACAAATTTCAATAGCAGTAGTGGATGAAACCTCTACTTGGGGTAACTTCGGTGCTGTTTATGGTGAATCACCAGGATATGCATTAATAGCTATAGCTTTAGCAACATTTTTAGGCGGTTTTTTCAAAGAGCTACATTATCAAAAAATCCCCGCCTATATTTCTGTAGTAGTAGGCATTTTTTTCATTGTTTTTTCTAATGATTTTACCGATGTAATGACGGGTTTAGGCTTGATAATTCCCATCCTTATTTATATGTTGTTCACTTGGAAAAAAGATTGGAGTAATTATCGAGTGTTATCAGGAATAATCTCATTATTAGCAATTATCCATCCATTATTGTTTGTTCAGCTAACGAAAGTGTTTTGGGGGCGCGTTAGATTTAGAGATCTCACAGTTCCAGGATATATTGAATATACTCCTTGGTTTATCCCACAGGGGATAAATGGGAATCAAAGCTTTCCAAGTGGACATACTGCTATGGGTTGGATGTTTTTACCTTTATTAATTCCATTAAGGAAAAAGGAGTGGAGAAGCCCTATTAGAATTGTTGGAACGATCGTTTTAATTGGGTGGGGGATATTTGTTGGATTATCTCGTATCGCAATAGGTGCCCATTATGCTTCAGACGTACTATTCTCTACGGGAATCCCAATACTAATAACATATTTACTCTATCAAAAATATTATCTAGATTGATAAATAAAAGGGGTATTATTCCTCATGAGAGAAATCGTTAAAAATGTATTTCATTTAGGAGACTCCGGCTGTTCTGTTTATTTAATTAATACAGAAAGTAAAGAGGGTTTGGTACTGATTGATTGTGGAATGCAGTTAAGTATGATAAAAAAAATTAGTAAAATAGGATTAAATCCAATTAACATTAAACATTGTATAATAACACATTTCCACATCGACCATATAGGTGCTTGTGCTGATCTTAA
>JBHLOF010000065.1:0-23130 GCA_048940805.1 Promethearchaeota archaeon | reverse complement strand
GAAACTATACTATATGGTATTGTTTTTTCATCTTCTTATCTCTTAGTGTCTCTAATTCACTTTACAAACGTTTTATTTTTCCTCCCTCTAGGATTGGCTTCTCTTAATTTTGTGTGGACCGTTGGGATATTTTTCTTATTTAGTTTACTTTTCATCAGGTCAAAAATAATTGACCTAGAATTTGACACCTTAAGGAATTGGGTAGAATTGATTTCCTGGTTCATTTTTAAAATTTTCATATGTCTTTTTATCTCTCTTGTATTTCCTTTCTCAATTTTTGCTCAAATAATCATATTTATATTAATTTTCTCAATGATTAGTCCAATCTCATTCACATATCTTAAGAATTTAAAAATAATTTCAGAAAAAACTCAATTTCTCACAAGAAAGATATTTCTAGCAGTATATATCTTTTCAATCTTAATTCTCTATTTAGAGATATTTAATATTTTTACAAGGAATATACCTTCATTTAATATATTTAACTTGGTTCCATTGTCGGTGATCGTTTCTAACCTATATCTTTTCCTCTACTTCTGTATCTTGCGATATAATTGGGTAATAGATACTTATTCGACTTCTCAAGTTATAAAATACTATATTTCATCCCTTTTCTTGATAATAAGCTTATTTTTTATGTATTTCCCTATTCCCGTTTTTGCATTATTGACTTTAGCTCTTATATTATCACAACGCAGTATAATTAATATATTTCGATTTATCGCATATATTCTTTTAGGATACGCGCTGTTTATTGTTATCACGGCATTTCCTTACGGAGGATTTGTTTATCTGAGTTCTTTTGATTTGAATTTGATATTATTTTATAGCCAAAATTATTTAATTTGTCTATCTACCGTCTTACTCTTTTCCATCTGGATAAAGAACAAAAAAAATAATATACATGAGAAGTTTGGATTATACACCTGCCTCTCTCTTTTATCTTTTGTATTATTATATTTATATACTCCTTTACTGTTACTTTATAACTTTACAATATCGCTCTTTCTATTTTTGTTATTTATGGGAATATATTTTTATCATCAGAAAAATGTGTTATATAAGTGGTTTATTAAACCTTGCGTCTTGTTAGCAGTTTTTGATTTTATCAGCTTCTTATCATATTTCATGTTCTTTAATCTACCCCCCTATGCTTCTTACAATCCAATTCTGACAACTACATTAACAACAGGGATAACCGGGTTCATTTTTGTTTTATTGTTTAATAGAGCTTCAGCAGGATTCAGAAGGATATCTTTCTACTTAGTGTTAATTTCGATAACATTATGTATCCCAATATTCTTGTATTTTCTTTTAATATCTTCATTTTCGATCCCATTTACAGACCCTATACCATTGATATTTAGTATTAACGTGGGAGTTTTTCTTTTTTACCTTTCAATAGGGATTTACCAATGGAGAATATCGTGGGCAATCTGGAAATCGGGCTGGTACGCATGGAATATTTTACCATTTGTAAATTTTATCATCATTTATAGAAGCTTAAGTGGTATTGATGTAGTGACAAATTCATTAAACTTTTTTGGGGCTTTTGAATTTTCAGGTTCCTTGATTATTTCTATAATAATTTGTTCCTTATTCTTCTTACCTGTTATTTACACTAAAATAAAGAAGTATTTCTTGAAACTAGTGTTTATTGTGTGGGGAGAAAGCTTATTTTTATTGTACTGGATTAGTCAAAATCTGTTTACCAATCTTGTATTAAGAAATCTTATTTTCGTGGTGCTAGCCGTTCTTTTGGTAATGCCAATTCTAATTGGACTGAAATATTGGAAAATTGTATCCGTGTTTTGGATAACATTAATCATTATTAATGCGTCATTTCTGTTTTTTTATCTAGTTTTTATAGGTATATCATTAGAAGTGACGATTTCTGTTGATATATTGGTGATTGGATTATTAATGGTGGTTTATTCCTTTTTTCCAAACGTAAGATCTATTGGCATTGTTTTAATAATCAGTTATTTCATAGTACTAACTGGGATTTTCATTACCGTCTATTTTGTTATGTTTTCCATTATTCAAGATGCTATTTTTTCTGTTAACATAAGCTTATTAGTAATAGGATTCAGTCTATTTTCTTCTAGAACTGTTAAACTAAAGCATAGAATTATAGATTTAAGCCTTTCATGGATCTTAATCTTCAATTTTGCTTGGCTTACTTTTAATACCTTTAGTAGAATAAATGCGGATTTGGTTCTATTTGCTTTCTTTTTTGCGATGACTATCTTTGGGTGTTCCTACTTTATTTTTAATAAATACAAGATGAAGTTTCGTATTAATAAAATATTCCCATTATCCATTGTTGCAATTGGCACATCGTCGTCAATAACTTCATTAGTTTCTGTGTTCTTAAGGGCTTCTCCTTACACGTTAATATCAATATTTTCTGGAATATTCATCGTGTTTCTCTATTATATTCTTGTTGATTACCGTTATTTTCTCTGGGCTTTAATTCCAATACCAATTACATTGCCATTATTTGAACTATTACTTTTAATCCAAGTAATCAGATCTACTTGGATATTAGCATTTTTGACCTTTTCAATAATTTATATAACTCTCTTCCAGATTATATTTAATCTATTTAAAAGTTCTGGTGAAAAGGAACCTGGAGAGAAGTTAAATAGTATGACAAAAATATTTCAAGATAAGAATCAAGTCAAATTAGTGAACTTCACGAGTTTTATCCTCAGCTCCTTATTTATCTCATTATTAATATCGATTCTTATCCCTGTTTCTCAAAGCCAAATTGTCTTCAGTAACATAGTTTTCATTTATCAACTACTTGACTTTCTAATAATCTGGCCAATTTTTATCTTATTTAGTTTAAAATATATTGAGAAAACAGGGATTCATACAAAATTAAAAGATCCACTTCGATACTTTGATAAAATTAGTTTAGGGATATATTTAACTATACCTACAGCTCTTACGATTAATATTTTGCTTTATATGATATACCTAGGGATTGATTTGAAGCTTATCATTTATTCACTGATATTAATCTTCAGTTTCTTTTTATTTTTTGAGGTATACATAATGGACAGTCGATATTTCTATTATTTATTTAATTCAAAAAGGAATCTCTTAACTTTTTGCTCTTTTACTATTTTCATAAATACCCTATCGATATTCATATTTTTACAAATCTCAGATCTGCTTATGACACAATCTCCAATCTGGTTTTTCCTTCTTGTTTCAATGATATCATTATTAAATCAAATTTCTATCAAATTCCTCTCATACTTAAATATTGCAAAAGAAACAATTTCATCCATCCGAGTAATACTTTATTATAGCCTTTTCGTATCTGGTTCCTTTCTGTTGGGTTCATTAATCACAAATGGGATTGTATTAATTGTACCTATAACATTTGGATTTAGTTATTATCTTTTGCTATTCCAGAATTCATTTCTGATTTTGTTTATATTAAGTAATTTTCTTATGAAAATTGAGGTAAAACTAAAATCTTCTATAGAGATCCTTCTATTAATAGCATTTCAGTGCCTTTTTGCAATTAATATGACAATGATTTTCAGTTTTTTCAATGTGTTGAATATATTTTCGTTGATTTTGACAATTTTATTAGAAACAGGTTTTAGTTTTAAAACGGTCAAATATTTAAATTCCCTATTTTTCGAAGAAAAGAAGCCAGAATTTCTAACTAAAGCCTTTTCTTTACTCATCATCCTACTCTATTTGGAAACAAGTTTACTATTCTATGGTTTAATGATTGTTTTTACGGGAATTATAGAGAGCATTTTAGTGTCTCAGCTGGTATTTTTGGTATTTACATTATTAGATATTTATTCAATCAAAAAAATTAAGAAAGGCTATGCCCAACTAATTCATACTCTTAGCTTTTTTGTGATATCACTAATGATATTATTGATTATACATCCTTCCGTTGTTCTATTCCCAATTTTACTTAGTGTGGAAGTGTTGCTTTTTGTAATAATGCAATTTTATACCAACTACTCATTTTTTACAGCATTACGTCAATTATTCCCTAATAAAACGGAATTACTTAATAAAAGGAGATCAGTTTTAACACAAATTTTAGGAGTGGTTTTCTATAGCAACATATTTCTCCTTTTACTTCAAACCTTAATGATTTTTAATGTAGATCTACAATTAATACTTTTAGTTTTGAGTATATTGGTTCATATGTTGATGCTAATAGATACTGTTGCATTGAAATTCATGGGAAAGGTCTCAAATTATATTAAAATGTTTTCTTGGATGTTTATAATGATATTTACAACCACTTTTGTAGTATATTTCTTTGTTTCTTTGATTACGGCAATTCCACTCATCATTTTTCTCCTAATTCTTGAAACTGCATATTTGTTTAGGCTATTAAGCTTCTCCAAATACGTTTTTTCGAGAAAGGATAAAATAAGAAAACTCCTTTTCTTAGCTTTATACTTGAATTTTGTTATCTGGCCACTATTTAGTGCTACCTTAGATATGTTTTACACGTTAAATCTTATTCTTGCTTCTATAGGAATATTCTTCGTAATAACCTATATAGATCATTATATAAAGGTATTCAATGAGAAATCAAGAACTAGTCTCAGAAAAATTTCGTTTTTGATAATTGGAATCCTATTATCTCTGGACATCTACATATCAATGGGATTTATCCCAGATCTCAGCATTTTCTTTAAATTAAGTGTGGCTTTATTTACCTTCATGATTTTCCTGGGAATAATAATAAAACCATTTAAGGGACATTCTCTTAAGGCATTCGCATTCTGGGCTGCAATTTTCTCTTTATTGAGTTCCATTGTATATCATCTATCTGCTTCCTGGCAGTTCGGAATAGCGGTACTAGTTATAACGCTGTTAATTTATCCTTTTGTGTTTCTAATGGAAGAATTACGTGAGCTTTTCAATAAATTTATTGATTTCCTTGTAGGGTTCTTTAAAAAAATAAAATCTTTAATTGTTGGTGCCTTTCAAGCGTTTTATCGCTTTCTGAAAGCTCACTTCAAAACAATCTGGACGTTATTCAGTGCTTTTCTGGGGTTATTATTTGGAATACTGTTATCTGATATAGTACTTAGTTTACTAAATCCGCTCCATGCCACTTTATTAGCATTTGCAATCTTTGGGTTACTTTATTTAATTATCCCCTACACCCAAACAACTGATCCGGACATAATATTCAAAAGACGAGTATTACGCTTATCTATTGGGTGGGGAAGCTTAATTGGTATTCTGTTTATTGTAATAACCCCTCAATGGTATCTATTCACAGGTTTTATATCCACTGCTGTTGTTGGTACAATAATACTAGTTTTTCTGGGGAGAAAGGAAGAGAGAGAGAAGATATCAGTTAAATGGAGATTTTATACACTCCTAACGCTATTTATTTTACTGATATTATTAGGTGTTTTATTCTTTATGTTTCTTCCATTTTAATATGCAAATTGTTAGAGTTTAATAGAAGGATTCACGGTTTTTATAAAGTGTAACATGATTTTTGCATAGTTTTGCATTTAATATGAACTCTTTTTAGAAATTTTTGTCTTTTTTATAAATATTCAAAATTGGAAAGGAAAAAGTTATAATATTTATATATATGCTAAAATGAACTTTAATAGACAATCTTAATTTATTACAAATTTAAAAATTTCTAAAAAGTGATCTAATAAATGGAAAAAAAGCAAATAATAGCTATTGTTGTTGTAGCAATCATAGTAATAGGGATCGGCACTGGTGTAGGGATCTTCCTTCTACTTCCTGGTGGTCCAGTTACTAATCCTTATACTTACCCTGGTCTTGGAACAGAAGAGAAACCACTGAGTAGTACCATTAAATTTGGACTTCTCGATGATATGAGTTGGAGTGGTGAAGGTGCATGGCAAGGAGCTTTTTTAGCTGCTAAGGAAATCAATGAAGGTGGTGGTGTAACGATCGGCGGTCAAACCTACTGGGTTGGTCTGGTTGCAGAGGATACAAAAGAAGCGGCATATGATTTCGATACCGCGACATCTGCTGCCAATACAATGGTTGGTCATAAACCCCATGTTACGTTCGGTGGATTCCGTTCTGAAGTTTTTGGTGTTTATCATGATATAGTTATGGCTGCTAAACTCCCTTTCCTTATCACGGGTACTGCAACTGAGGACTGGTGTAAGGTCAGAGTGGGAAATTTCTATAATTTCTATAAATATACCTTTAGACTTGGTCCTCTTAATAATAAGAGAATGGGGGTAATTATGGGTAATTTGGTTAACAGCAGACTTCTTAATAACATCACAACCCACATTAAATATCCAGTTGAAAACATTACAATTGTGTATGAAAATCTTATGTGGACAGCAGATGTTATGGGAGCATTTATCACAACCGTCCTGAATGAAAATCCTGGAATTACAATGACAACTGAACCCATTCCCGCAGGAGGTTTAGCATATGATTATGATGCATTATGGACAAGAATTGCGGTTTCGGGAACTCATTTGGTTATACCAATAATCTCTGATCCTGCAGTTGGAGGCCAATTTGGGGCACGTTACCAACTTTATCATCCAAACGCATTAGTAGCAGGAATCAACGTACTTGCACAATTTGATGTATATTTGGAAGCGGTGGGCACCTTTGGTACTTATGGAGTTTATGGTCCGATGTATGAAATTACATCTCATGGCTATTCTTATACTAATAGTTCTCCAAATCTACTCGCGTTCCTTGAGGAATATCAAGCAGAATGGGGAGAGGCGCCAATCTATACAACAATGAATGCTTATAATGCTATAAACTTAATAGTTGAAGAAATGGTCGATGCTGATGCAATTTTAACCTCTGATCAAATTGTTACAGCCTTAGAAGTGTATTCTAATTATACCTCTTATTGGGAAGGCGTTAACCAACTTATTGGATTTGATCAATACCATGATATTCTACCACAAGATGGATCACGCGCAATTGGTTGGGGTGAAAATCAATTCCGACAGTGGCAACCACTTAATCTATCAAATCCAAACCAACAATACTTCTATTCATGTCCTCTTATTCCAGGATGGCATTATGGAAACGAAACTCTGGGCTTTTTCAACAGTTTAACTGGTCCTCTAAGCAATACAACTTACCCTCTCATCGGTGGAAAACCTATAGAAGCATATAAGAATGCCCTAATGTTTCCACATTGGTGGCCAGCGGCTTAACTTAGTTCTACTAAATTTAAATTCTTTTTTTTTATTTTTCTATTTTTAACAGGATAATTTTAAAATGAGAAGAACCTTTATATCAAAAGGTTTTTTCACAAATTTAATTACAAATTATTTTGGATTTAAAAAAGTTTTCACCAAAAGAGAGATGATCGTATTTGGCAATTGAAGGTGTTTTAAAAGACCGTGGTTTTCAAATTGAGCGCCGTAAGGCTACTCGAATAACTTTGGGTTCCATAATAGGAATTTTTCTTATTATTTTGCTAATCGTTTTTCCAGATATTATTATTTCGGGAACGAGTTTAGCATTAGTTTTATCACTAATTTCACTGGGGTATGCGTTGGTGTATGGTGTTGGAAAAGTTATTAATTTGAGTCATGGTATGTTTTATTTCCTTGCGGGATATCTTGTGTTTGCGTTTACCAGATACATGGGACTCGCCCTACCTCTTGGTATAACCTTGAGTCTTGTGATCATAACCGGGATTGGCAGTATCTCTTATCTTGCATTAATCAAACCTTTCCAAGAGAATGAAGTAATGGTATTAATAGCTACGTTTGCATTAGGTTATTTTATATTTAATTTAGTTCTGCTTACTGAAAATATTGTAAATTTGAATGTGATCCCAGGATTAGTAATCCTTGATGGATTCATCCCTGGTTATTTTATCTTGTTTGGCGTTCGATTTACTTATTATAGACTGTTTGTAATGATAATGTCAGTTGTAGTGATAATCGTGGTAATTCTCTTTATAAGATATTCGAGATTTGGGAAAGCAGTAAGAGCGGTATCACAGGATCAAGATGCTGCGAAACTTATGGGAATCAATCTTGATGGTGTTTTATTGTTTACGGTAACTCTCGCTGCTTTTCTGGCGGGAGTTGCTGCATTCCTCTATGTTCCATTAGAACCAATGGATATGGGCACTGGGTGGGATATTTTATTACTATCAATGTCCGTTGTAATTCTCGGAGGTATGGGTAGCATTCCAGGAACCGTAATCGGTGCTTTTATTTTGTCATTTTCCGTGAGGTTTTGCGAAGCTTTTTTAAATCCTCTAGTCGGATTTCAAATATCAACTGTTATTCATTTAATTGTCATTATTATTATGCTTATGATTAGACCTCAAGGAATATTAGGAAAGAAAGAAAAAATTTAATCTATATAAAAATAAATAAGAAAAGAATGAGTGAGAATGGTAGAAGAAGAATCATCATTGATCGATGAGGATATTGTTGTTAAGTCAGGATTCCAAATAAAAGAGAATTTAACCAATTTTTATCATCGTATTAGCAGCAGTACAAAAAACTTTGTCGATTATCAAATTCCCGCCGTTGGGGATAATCTTAAATCATGGGTGAAATCTTTCCGTGGAGGAGTCATTTTAGTTGCTATGTTGTTTGTAATTATTATCCCTATTTTATTAAATGACGGTACATACTACGATCTTTTTATAGTTGCTATGATATATGCTATTTATGCTGCAAGTTGGGATCTACTTGCGGGTGTTACGGGACAAGTTAGTTTTGGTCATTCTGCATTCTTTGGGATAGGAAGTTATGCGTTCGCGTTTTTTTTAATGTTCTTTCAACTTCCCTGGGTCTGGGCTATTATATTTGCAGCAATAAGTACCGTTGCCATTGGGTTAATAATTGCGGTTCCTGCACTTCGACTAAAAGGTCCTTATTTAGCACTAGGAACATTGGCCTTTAGTCTTTTTTTATATTATCTATTTCAATTTCCTGAGTTGCAAGCCGAGTCTATTGATCTGCCCCTTGCGTTTAAGATTTTTAGATGGAGTAGCCCGTTAACAGTATTTCTCATAGTGTTAGTTTTTATGATTATTAGTGTGGTTATAATGCTTATTGTCTATAATTCTAAGTTGGGGACTATTTTTAAGGGAATTCGAGATGATGAATATGCCACAGAAGCATCCGGAATAAATACTATGAAATATAAATTATATTGTTTCATCATTAGTTCTTTTTTTGCGGGAGTAGCGGGAAGTCTTTATGCTTTTCACCTAACAAATGTGTCATTTCTCAATTATTCAAATGTTCTATCATTTTATCCAGTAATTTTTACATTATTAGGAGGGATAGCTACGATATCAGGTGCCGTTATGGGTGCTTATACCTTTGCAATCCTTACCCAAGTAATAGGTGAAATAATGGACTTATTATCGGAAATATTTCCGGGACTCCCCGCAGCGTTCACAACTCAAATTGAGACTATTTCAGTATTCATATTTTCGATTATATTATTGTTAATTATTAGGTTTTCTGAACGTGGTATTATGGACCCTGCAATAAGACATACAAAGTCTCTATGGGATATTTTATTAGGTAAATAATTAAGTTTAAAAATTGAATTGTAAAAAGAGGTAAAATAACGTGGGAACCATCTTACAGGTCAAAAATTTAACTAAAAGATTTGGTGGGTTAACTGCTGTAAATGATGTTAGCTTTGAAATTGAACATGGATCTCTGGTGGGTTTAATTGGACCAAATGGTGCGGGAAAAACGACTTTATTTAACTTAATTGCGGGATCAGAAAAACCAAATACTGGTTCTATTTGGTTTGATGGGATAAATATCTCGAAAATGAGTGTTTATAAAAGAGTAAAACAAGGAATAGCAAGAACATTTCAGATTGTTAGACCTTTAAGAAGACTTACGTGTCTTGACAATGTTATTGTTGGATGTATGTCACCAAGAGGTAGAGTAATGAGTGCTGATATTGGGATTACACATCTTGCCAGTTCGATTCTTGGATCAGTTGGTTTAGTTGATAAAGCCAGGATCCCACCTTTAGTTTTACCCTTTGGCGATTTGAAAAAGTTAGAAATTGCAAGAGCTCTTGCTGCTAATCCCGAATTGCTCCTTCTAGATGAACCTTTTAGTGGTCTTTCACATGAAGAACGGATGATAATAGTTGATTTAATTAAACGACTTCATGAGGAGGGTTACACAATTATTATGGTTGGTCACGTATTGCGAGAACTAATGGCATTAGTTCCAAGAGTGTTAGTAATGCATCAAGGTAAATTAATCGCAGATGGGTCTCCACAAGATGTTGTCAATGATAAAATAGTGTATGAAGCATATTTAGGAAGAGGTGAAGATTATAAGAAAACGTAAGGAATTAAAAGAAGAAGTGGAATCAAGTAAAATATTAGAATTAAGAAAAGTTTATCATTACTATGAGAAAGCAAGATCCTTAGAAGAGGTAAATTTAGGTCTGGAAAAACAAGCTCTTGAAGCTGTTATCGGTCCTAATGGGGCAGGAAAAACTACTTTATTAAGATCAATTTCAGGTTTAGAAGAAATTGATAGAGGAAAAATACTATTCAAAGGGAAGAGGATCGATGATACTGATGCCTACAAAATTGCTAGAATGGGTATAGCTCAGTGTCCAGAGCGACGAAAACTTTTCTATGAAATGTCTGTTCTCGAAAATCTTCAGATGGGCGCTTATTATTTAAAAGATAGAAAAAGATTTGATGAACTCTTGGATTTCGTCTATGAAATGTTTCCCCGTTTAAAGGAAAGAAAAAGGCAACGAGCGGATACATTAAGTGGCGGAGAACAACAGATGCTAGCTTTAGGTCGGGCTATTATGTCAAATCCAGAATTATTATTACTTGATGAACCATCATTAGGTTTAGCTCCAAGATTTAAGAAAATTATATTTCAAGCGATTAACCAGATTAAGGAGACAGGTACAACCACTCTTCTTGTTGAACAAGATGCTGCACTTGCTCTTGATACGGCAGAATATATTCATGTTTTAGAGGAAGGTAAAATTGAGATGAGGGGTACCAAAGAAGAACTTGAAAAAGAACCAAGAATTAAAAAGGTGTATTTAGGAATTTAAGGTGATCTAAAAATGTCAGCTCCATTAGAAAAGCTTTTACGGGATGCTCGAATAGATTTAGTTCTTGCAAGAGTTGAAAAAGATCCAACAATAATTGAAGAGATTATTGGCCATTTAGGGAGTGATATAAGATCCATTAAATTCAACGCCATTTATGCATTAGGAGAATTAGGAGAACGATCAAGTTCTGCATTATCAGATTTAGTAGAATGCTTAGAGGATGAGGATTGGAGTGTATGTCGAGAGACTGTTCGAACATTGGGAAAGGTGGGTAAAAGTGAGGAAAACGCCATTAACGAAGTAGCTAAATTCATTGAAAATGAAGAAGAATCAATTCGAAAAGAAGTAGCAATAGCCTTAGGGAAGATGGGCTCTGGTACTAAACACGCAATATCGAGTTTAATCATAGGGTTAAGAGATAATAGTGAAGCGGTCCGAAAAGAATCTGCAGAAGCCCTCGGAAAGATTGGTTCTGATGCCCATGAAGCTATTTCTGATTTAGTTAATAGAGTTAGAGATCAAAATTGGTCTGTTAGAGCTGCAGCAGTTAAAGCATTATCATTGATCGGGAAGGGCACACAGAAAGCGATTCCTTCTTTACTTAAAGCACTAGGAGATAAAGATTGGAGGGTGAGAAAAGCAATTATAAACACTCTTTCTCAAATTGGATTTGATGCAGTACCTAGCCTTCTTGCATATATTAAGCACCACGATCCTAAAATTAGGAAAGGTGTTATTGAAACCTTAGGTGAGTTAAAATTATCAAATCCCGAAATCTTGGAAGTTCTATCAAATGCTATCTACGATAACAAAATAGGTATACCAGGAAAGGCTGCTGATTCACTTCGGAACATAGGTAAACCAGCTTTACCAATACTATATCAAATACTTAAGAGTAAAGACAAAAAGATAAGAAGTCTAGCAATTTGGGCTATTGGTGGAATGGGAACTGATGCAATTGAAGCTATTCCTATATTAATTGAAAGTTTAAAAGATCCAAAACCAATTGTTCGAACAGAAGTAGCAAGGGCTTTAGGTAAACTAGGAAAAACAGGAATAAAGGCAATTCCCAATTTAATCGAATTATTGAAAGATAAGAATTCGAAGGTCCGTAGAGAAGCGGCAATAACCTTAGGAAAGATGAAATCTGATGCATACAGTGCGATTCCAGCATTAATAGAAGCTTTGAATGATAAAAAAATAGATGTAAGGTGGAGGACAGTTGAAGCATTGGCTGCAATAGCACCAAAAGACCCACAGATCAGATCTGTACTAGAATCATTATTAAAGGATAAGTCTGAATTGGTTGTAACTGTCGCTTTACTTGCGCTAGACAGAATTTCGGCAATGTAAAATATTCATTTTATCATAACTTGATCCCATTAAATTTCAGATTCAACTTTTTATTTGATCTAAGATTTAATTTTAAATAAGATATAACATTAATCTGACTAAATGAAATGAGAAAACTTAAAGGAATTGATGAAAATGAGTGAAAATCCATATGCTGCGAAACCTTGGTTAAAGTATTATGATGACGATGTACCGGTTGAAATTGAATCTCCCGATTACAACGTATATGAATTCTTAGATAAAGCTTCTAAGGAATTTGGATCCAAAACAGCAATTTGGTTTATGGAGCATAAATATTCATACAAAAAAGTTAAGGATATTACAGATAGACTTGCAACTGCTTTGGTGGAATTAGGCATCAAGAAAGGTGATGTAGTGGCAATCATGCTACCAAATTTCCCTCAATTTTTATTTAGTTTTTATGGCATTCTGAAAGCCGGAGGAACGGTTACAGCGTGTAGTGTACTGCACACAGAACACGAATTAGCATACCAATTAAATGATTCTGGTGCAGAAATAATAATAGCATGGGACAACCAAATCGAAAAAATCAATAATATTAAAGAAAGAACCCGCCTTAGACATGTAATAATAACAAATATTTTTGATTACGCTCCTATGGCCAATCCACTTGGCCAAAGAGAGCCTCCAGAAATTAGTGGAACTATTCAACTTCTAAAACTAATCAATAAGACAAAACCAAAACCTCCTAAATTTGAAACTAATACAACTGAGGATATTGCGGTACTTCAATATACAGGTGGGACAACAGGTTTACCTAAAGGCGCTATGCTTACACATTCGAATCTTGCTTCTAATGTTGTCCAAATTTATGAATGGAATAAAGGTGTTGGAGAAAGAGGGAAGGGCACAGTGTTAACTACTTTACCATTGTTTCATATCTATGGAATGAATGTATGTATGAATTTTTTCATTTATATGGGAGTGACAATCGCTCTTGCTCCTGATCCTCGCGACCAAAAAACGTTGTTCGAGATAATTAAAGCAACTCATCCCGAGTTTTTCCCTGGTGTACCAACTATGTACATGCGGTTGTTGGAAAGAGATGACCTTGAAGATTATGCAAAGGATCTTAAATCGATTAAAGTATGCAATACTGGTGCTGCACCTATGCCCCCTGAGGTACTGAAAGAATTTGAAGAAAGGACTGGTGCTACAATTCTAGAAGGTTATGGGATGACAGAAGCCTCTCCTACTACTCATGTTAACCCATATGGTGGAAGAAGAAAGATTGGTTCTGTTGGACTTGCTTTACCCAGTACAGAAACAAAAATTGTGGATGTTGATGACTACAATAAAATTGTTCCAATAGGAGAACAGGGTGAAATTATGATTAAAGGTCCTCAAATTATGAAAGGATATTGGAATAAACCAGAAGAAACGGCAAATCAACTGAAAGAGGGATGGCTTTTAACAGGGGATATCGGTAAAATTGATGAGGATGGTTATCTATTCATTCTTGACAGAAAAAAAGATATGATTAACGTTAGTGGTTTTAAAGTTTACCCTAGAGAACTTGAAGATGTTCTTTTTGAACATGATGCTATTGAAAATGTTGCGGTAATTGGGGTCCCAGATCCAAACCTTCCCGGTAGTGAAAGAGTCAATGCTTATATTGTCTTAAAAGATGGGTACCGTGAAACTGAAGAAATGAAAGGAGAAATAAAAGAGTTTCTCAGAAAAAATGTAGCACCTTATAAAGTACCACGAAAAATAGAATTCCGTAAAGAATTACCCGAAACTTTAGTAGGTAAAGTGTTGCGAAAGGATCTTAAAGATATTGAAGCTAGAAAACGCGGTGAAGAAGTTTAAAATATAAATAAATAGTTTTTCTTAAGAAAGATTTTTATCTTTCCATTTTTTTATAAAATCTTTAAAATATATATCAGTAACTCCAATAGAGTTATAACTTTCCTTTTCGGATTCTTTTTCTATTTCAGAATTGTTTTTGAAAGATTGTTTCCAATCATAATAAGATACTGCCTTAGACATAATTATATTATTTAGTTTTTAATTGATAAGTCTCTACAGACTACAAGTTTTCTAATCGCTGAGAAAATAATACAAATTTGTCTATTTAGATATATGCTTTATATTCCAAAATACGCGCCGATAGAACAAGTTTGTAAAAAGTACAAATGTTTTTTAATCCATATTTTCATATTTCTTATAGGTTGAGGGTACCGACAAAAATTATCGATTTTTATATTCTAAGTTTATATTTTCAAAAAATATCTATTTAAGGTGAAACCTTTTTTTCAATAATTGAATAAACCTGCTTAGGGCGCCCAGCATTGTCCTCTTTAATTGCTAATTCTTCTATTATACCCTGATTTATTAAGAACTCCAAAATTTCACGTAATTTTGCACCCCCTAATTTAGATTTACTGCTAAGATCTCGAGTTTTTATCTTCCTATTTTCCTTTATAAGGTTTAACACTCTTTTTATTGGTTCAGGATACTCTATTTCAATTCTTTTTATAACTTTTAGTACTTTTAGATACTTTTTTGCATCTTCTGCCATAGGGCTCCTGAATCCTTCAATATGATAAATTTCATCTTCTTTAAAAATGAATGAATTTAAATAATTTTCATCAACAAGAATATTTCCCATATTTACAATTTCATCATTATATCTTATTACTTGGCAAGTCTTTTGCTCTGTTTGAATGATTTCAACTCGTATACGCTTTAATATATCAGTAATAATATCAAGATAATTTGAAATTGACTCAAAATCTAGCAATGAAAAATATAGTTGAATTTCAATACCTCTTAGAAAAGCTTCATAAAGACTAGGCTCTAACTTTTTCAATAGTCTAGGGGGAAGGGATGTAATAACTATCTCCTCTTGAGCATTTTCCAGTATCTCAATAAAGTTTTCAACGGCTAAATTTAAATCAGAATAATGATAAAAACTGATATCCTTTACACACCTCCCGAATTTACTCTCCTGAATTTTTAGCTCATCATCCAATTTATTAACGTTTTCTTTAAAGTCATCGAATCTTTTGTTTAATAACTCGGTTAATGAAATCCTTGGATTTTTTCTTATGAATAATTTAGGTTTTGATTCCGAGGATGATTCAATCAAATTTTTCTTTTCTAAATATAACAAATTGTTATAAACTTGAGTATATGAATAGTTTAATTCATTTTTTATATCAGTTATAGTTCCAAATCTGTTTTTTAAAAGGTATTCATAGATTTTGATTTGAATATCAGAAAAGCCCATCTCATTCAAAAAAGAAACATATTTAGCAATCATTTCATTATATATTTAATCAATTTATTCCCTTATGAAAATAATTTATGACAAGATATAAAAAAGTTTTGTATAAAAACAAGATTAATAATGTCACAAATAATTTAATAACTTATTAGATAATAAATTTGTTTATTGTGTAAAAAAAATGGCTCAATGTAAAGATTGTAAATTCTACAAACCTTTGGATGAAACCAAGGGAGATTGTTTCGGACATGAAGTTCCAGCTACTCTAGATACCAATAAATGCCCTACTAATTCATTTCAACCAAGAGAACCCTAAAAAGGTGATATTAGTTCCTTCTAAAGTTGATTTTAAAAAAACTCAGAAAGAGCTATACTTACCAAGTCCTAAAGAAGTTGTAGTGATTCAGGTTCCTGAAATGCAATTCCTAATGATTGATGGAATGGGTTCACCTGGTGATTCTAAGGAATATCAAAAAGCGCTTGCGACTCTATACCCCGTTGCATTCAAAACAAAATTCCTAAGCAAAGCGAAGGGTAAAGATTATGTAGTTCCCCCGCTAGAAGGTCTATGGTGGGCAGATAATATGGAGGATTTTCGATCAGGTAGGCGAGACAAATGGAAATGGACAATGATGATTAGACAACCAAAATGGATCACTAAAGAACTGATCGATGAAGCAATTGAAATAACGAGAAAAAATAAACCTGAACTTTCTAAACTTCTTGATGAAGTACGCTTAGAGCGCTATAAAGAAGGTCAAAGTGCACAAATAATGCATCTCGGCCCATTTTCAGAAGAAGGACCAACTATTGATAAAGTTCATAACTATATCGAAGATTGTAATGGAAAATTTGATGGATTTGAACAAAAACACCATGAAATTTATCTGAGCGACCCACGAAAAGCGAAACCCGAAAATATGAAAACAGTCATTAGACAACCTTTTATTATTTAAATACCAATTTTTCTTTTCTTTTTTAAGTAAGCGAGACATTATTCTTTGAAAAAGAACAAAACCTTTATATTTTCAAACTTTTGTAATTTTATTTAAAAAATATTTAGGTAATTATTTTGAGTAATGATGAAAAAAAGCAAATTAACGTCAGAGATTGGATTACTCTCAGTACCGTTATGATTGGAGCCGTCTTGACTATATTGGCATTAATCTGGCAAGTTCCACCAGCAAGTGGAGGAATAGGTACCGCTACTTTTCTTCTTATGCTCTCATTCATACTCTTTGTTAACTCTGTCAGTGCTAATTCAAAAGCTAATTTTGAAGTCAATTTAGAAAACTCTTCAGAAAGACGAGTACATCGCTTTGTTACTTTTGCTGAATACACATTTGGGCTCGGTTTTACGTTTGTTATAGCGGGTTTTACAATACTGGGATATAAATACTTGCTTTTTAACCTTGGTCGTACACTCGTCACTTTAATGCTTCCAATAACCTTTTTGGTTGCAGCATGGTTAATGATATCTATTTATAATATCATAAATTTCTCTGGAAAGGCACTAAAAGTAATTAGATCAATGAAAAGAAATATATGGATTTTCCTAGAATTGCTGTGTCTAGTGATTATCGTATTTGACTTCTTTGAAGTATTTTCAATTCCATAATTTTATTTTTTCATAACTATTAAGAAAAATTATATGATATCTATACTTCTTGTATAAACATGATACCTAAACTTAAATTTGGCAAAACTGGTCATTTGAGTACCAGAGTTATATTTGGTGCCGCAGCTCTTAGTAACGTCACCCAAGAAGAAGCGGATCAAACACTAGAAGTGCTTCTTAAAAATGGAATAAATCATATTGACACAGCAGCGGGATATGGTGAATCAGAGTTACGGATTGGTCCTTGGATGAAGAAACATCGCAACAAGTTTTTCCTTGCTACCAAGGTATTTAGAAGAGGGTATCAAAAAGCAGTTGATCAGATACAAGATTCCCTTGAACGTCTTCGGGTCTCCTCAATAGATCTAGTTCAATTCCATAATTTGACATCTCAAGCTAGCTGGAAAAAGGTAATGGGATCTGATGGGGCCTTAAAAGCCGCTGTTGAAGCCCGAGATCAAGGATTGGTGAAATATATTGGAGTAACAGGGCATGGCTATACAGTTGCGGCAATGCACAAGAAAAGTCTAGAGCAATTTGAATTCGATTCTGTTCTTTTACCGTATAATTATGTTATGATGCAAAATCCTGAATATGCCGCAGATTTTAAGAGCCTTTTAGAATTATGCAAGGAACGCGACGTGGCAGTACAAACTATAAAGTCTCTAGCACGAGGTCCTTGGGGTGGAAAGGAAAGGATCCGATCTACCTGGTACGAACCTTTTGAGGATCAAATTGATATTGATCGTGCCGTACATTGGGTTTTGAAACAAGAAGGTATTTTCCTCAATACCAGCGCTGATATTCACATTCTACCAAAAATTATCGATGCTGCCACTCGTTTCGAATTAGGTCCTCCAGAAGAACAAATGATAGAGAAATCTACAGAGTTAGGAATGCGACCGATATTTAACGGAAGAGATTTAATTTTATAACAATTTTTCTCTCATTTTTTATCAAGATTATTAAACATCACAATTTTACAGCTTGAATTTTTTGGATATCAATCATACTTAAAAGAGCTTCAACTTTATATACATATCCATCAATATATCGGTAAACTCTTTTTGTAATCTGGCAACATAAGCCAGATCATTTAACAACAACAAAAAATTGTTAAATGAAACATGACAGATCTTTTTGAAGAGCCTTCTTATTGTAATCTGGCTTCAGTAAATCCTCAAGATCAAATTCAAAAGGAAATATATTTTCAAATGCTCTTTTCAGCAATTCGACATATTTCTTTCTGTCATATTCGTGTTTACTGTCATCATATAAGTCTGAAAGTATTACTTTCTTTTCAGGAAAGTCCGGATCTGCCTCTGCATTGAGAATGATATATCTCACATTCTTTCCCGCTGAAGCGATTACTCCTGACCGTTCTAATTGTCTTGCTGCAATTGCTTGGTAACTATTTACCTTATATTGGCTTGGTCTTCGAGATATCTTCTGACGAATTGTAAGCTCATCTCTTGATACTTTCCCTGAATATATTCTTTCTGCATAATCATAGAGTTTCTTCTTTGCATCGGGAATTCTTCGTTTGAATTCTTCGACAGTCTCTGCTCCTTGAAATGTGTCAATAAATGCATACTGAGCATCTTTTACGATTTTCGGCATGTCTCTACGTCTTACTTCGATACCTCTCACCTTTACTTCACCATCACTTTTTATACCCCAATAGTGACTGAGTGCGGGTACATCTGGCTCCGCTTTTGATGGAAGGAAAACGATAGTGTTGAATCTGCCATCCCAACTCATTTCTATGCCCGTACTATCAGTTATTTTTTTAGCAATTTCTTTTGTTACATGTTCAAATTCTTCAGGATTTCTTCCCTTTGTGTCTTTGAGCCACATTGAATCAACAATTCCGTGGACAACTCGACATCCATGCTCCCTGGCAATTTCAGCGGATCGCATAAGAAATTCACGTGCAAAAGCACACACTGTTTGATGTGCTTCAATTTTTCCAAAACGCGCATTTTTAAATCCTAAGTATCCAAAACTTACCACAAGTACCCATTTTAAAGCGATGTCAGTGAATTGATATCGTAAATCATCATGATGTCTGTTATACTCCTTGCATTCTAACCTCTTCCGTAATGGTAAACTAATGGATTTTGAGATAATCCCTTCTCGTTTAGAACAGATGTGAAAATCCAGACCAGGTACTTTTATACCGGTACCGTCATCTTTACAGCATTTACAGTTCAAAGTCTCTGATGAAATGTTGAAATTAGCCATTAAGGAGGGATACATTGAAGAAAAATCCAATTCAACTACTTGATCAAAAACGCCAATTAACGGCTCAAATATATGACCACCCCGATCATTAATAATCAGATCCATGCCACTTCTAAATTCTTCTGGGCTTTTTTTGAAAGGCGGAATAAGATGATCAAGCTTGTATGCATTATAGTACTGTATCGACTGAAGTGCGCCCCCAATCGTTATTCTACATAATCTTTGCATGGGAACACGAGATATTCTTGCAACCTCAATAACACCTGGTATATTTCCCTCACTAAAATGTAAACTCCCATAAGTGGTTGTATCTAAATGAAAACGCCCAGTAAGATACACCTGCGTTTTTGAGCGGCGCATTATGATGCCATACGTCATATAATGATCTGAGTTTCCTGAAAGATGAAAGATGCAATTTTTCAATGGTATTTTATTGCGAGAGAAGTAGAGATCTTTCGACACGTGATGTACTGATGCTCTTGCAACCAAATATGGGAATATAAATTCATCCCCACCTCGGGTGAGGATAATATCAGGATCTAGTCTCTCAATTACCTTGCTAATCTTTTTGATGGTTTCAGCTTCATCTGCCTCATCGATGAGGATCGTGTTTTTTTTCTGGCCATCTGCCCTAGGGATGTTAGAAGTATGATCTTTTTCAACAATACTCACTTCCGCATATTCTAGAGGATCGTTAAAATACGTTCTCATCCCACGTTGATCTACTTTGATATCTAGCCATACCGCTTTTATTGGGGGTAAATCATAAAACAGTTCCTCATTGTTATCATCTAGTTCCAATGAAACTAACTGCATTAAAGGTTCACCAGATTTTTTCTTCTTTTCAAGTTTAACTTTGAATCTACAAAAAGACATTGGAAACAGATCATTCACATAAAAATACATTTGAGCGATAGGTAGATCAGTGTTATAGAGAGTGAACATACCAAGCTTATCAATTGCTTCGACTGTCCTTTTGAATACTGAAGGTCTCGCTACAGAAACACCAAAGATCTTTGATTTCTTGTGATGTTCTAGTTTCACATATTTATCGCAGATTCGCACACCAACGACATCGTGATGGGACTGGAGAATGTTCTGCAACCTCTTAAAATCTTTACTCATACGCTTCTTGGGTACTACAAAAAACTCGGGGCAAAAGTCATGATAAATTTTCACAATCTTTTGCTCTTTTGCAGTTTTCACCCAGAGAATGACGCCATCGCCACTTGTGGAGACGTCAAAAAGCCAACCGTCAAACTGTTCTTGAAAGTTCAATCTCTAGTCTTTCCCTTTTATCATTTCTTCTAATTCTCTAACTTTTTTTTCAAGCGTTTCAATTTTTTTTTCTTGCTCTACCGCAAAAGAAAGAAATAATACTTCTGACAACATTGGACGTGCACTCATGCTTCCTGCATCGGCATGTATTCGAGCATAGTTCATTAGCTTGTTGAATATTTCTTGTTCTTCAGTTCGTAATGCTCTCTTGAAGTCTTTCCAACTCTCGATTTCATGCTCTAGAGCAGGCCTAAAAGAAGGAACCGTTCTTCCCATATTAAATACCAAGTAAAATAATTTGAAAAGAAATTTAAAGAAAAATAGCATCGAAATTTTATGATTTTTCGAAGACTGCAATTGAATTGCTTTTAAGCCATTATCTTAGCTAGTTGCTAATAATAATTTTAAATTAAAATATATATTATTACATCAATTGTAATTTTGATAGAAAAAATAAACGGAAATTCAAATGAAAAGTTATGACTTGATAATAGTTGGTGCTGGACCAGGAGGGTCTCTAGCAGCTAAAACTGCTGCTGAAAAAGGATTAAAAACTATTTTTTTTGAGCGTGGTCGCAAACCTGGTGAAAAAAATTCTTCTGGATGTGGTTTGGGCCCTCGTATGTTTAGGGATTTCCCTGAAATGATGAAAAAATTAACTCCCGAAAAATGTCCTTCTATGAGAGCGGGGGTTGCTGCACGCAACTATTTTATAAACAAGGATGATGTCGTGGCTGGTTATATCATGGCACGACCAACTGAATCTGTTTCATACGAACCTGCGAAATCGTGGATAACTATGAATATATACCGCAGTGAGTTCGATCCTTGGATTGCTGAGTTTGCAACTGATGCTGGAGCTGAATTAAAAACTTCAACTTTAGTAGTTGATCTGTTGAAGAATGATGGTGTTGTGTGTGGAGTTATTGATGAAAAAGGTGAAAAATATAAAGCACCAGTTGTTATTGGAGCAGACGGCGTAATATCAACTGTAGCACAAAAATCTGGATTAAGAAACAGATGGGCTCAGCATCAAGTTACATTAGTCCCACAATATGACTTTCATGCGATTCCTGAAAAAATCAATGATATTATGGGTGAAGAAACTTTAGCTGTTTGGTGGGGTTCAAATTTCCCTGCTTCATATCAGGTCTTTTTTAATGATGGTTTTCATCAAGGATTAGGAAATTGGATGAATTGGTGGGATAAAAATCCATTATATTATTTAAATCGAGTAATTAATCTAAAATATTACCAGAGGTTGCTAAAGATCCTCGAGGCTAGACCAAGAGAACTACAATCTCACTTATTACCTTGGTTAGATTATCCTTATAATACTCACACTGATGGAGTAATATTAATTGGGGATGCTGGTGGATTTCCGTGTCCTCTTGAAGCAGAGGGAATATACCCTGCTATGGTAACTGGTAAAATTGCTGCTGAAGTAGCACTCGAAGCAATTCAATCAGAAGATACCTCAAAAGTCGCTCTTAAAAGATTTGATGAAGAGTGGCAAAAAACTAGTATAGGTGAAGAATTTTCATCTGGTAGGGAATTGTGGAATATTTGGAAAGCATTACCATTCAGTCCTAAAGAAACAATGTCATGGTTTATACCAATGATAATGGAAATTTTAGGAGGAATTTTCGATTGGTCTCAACCCCATACGAAGAGAGTGCGTCAAATTTTGAACCATGTTAAGTCATATATACCGAAAGCTACTCCTTTCATAATGTCATCTGTATTTCCTTTAGTGGCTAAAATCCTTGAAGATGATCTAGACAAAATTATGGATCCAAATAAAATTATGAAAATACTACCTAAAATACTAGATATGTTACCAAAAAAAGAGAAGGAAAGAGGTGTCCAACCATAATGAATATTAAAATTGAGGATTTAACTAGGCGAGTCTCCGGTACTGGAGATTTCATATCAATAGATAATGATATATGTAATAATTGTGAACGATGTTTAATAATATGTATTTTGAATCTATGGGGAAAAAGAGATGGAAAGATCTATATAAGTGATGATTATAAATTAAAATGCTTAGAATGTGCTGCTTGCTTTCAAGTGTGTGAGGTAGATGCGATTAAATTTAATTATCCTTCTGGGGGAACAGGAATAATTTTTGAAAATGGGTAAGAATTTAAGATTTTTTAAGTTTCTCTTTAAAATCTAAAGCTTTAAGAGAAAAGGAGATAATACTTTGTATTGGGTTCGTAAAAATTTAAGATGAGTGTGATATTATTATAGAATACTGTCTTGATTGTGGAGCTAAAATTACGCCAGGGTGGGATTTTTG
>JBHLOF010000169.1:0-5392 GCA_048940805.1 Promethearchaeota archaeon | reverse complement strand
TTAACGCTAAACACTGATTTGCTAAATCTATAGCTTCGTTAAGATCTCCTCTATGATGACAAATAATAGATTTTAAGAAAAATACTTCCGCTTGATGTCTGGAAAAATCATTGTCTGATTCGTTTACTATTTTTTCGAATAAATTTTCAGCTTTGAGAATAATTTGATAAGCTTCCTCGATTTTACCTAAATACACTACAGCGGATTTGAGAAGTAAAGCCTCAATAGACTCAAGGATGCAACCAAGTTTTTGACTCAATAAATATGCTTGTTCTCCTGTATCAATTGCAATTTTGTATTCTTCTTGATGACAATAGATTTTTCCTTTTAATAATAATGCTAAAAGTTGATTTCTGGAGGATTTTTTAACCAATTTCTCAAAATCATCTATTACTTCAAGCGCTTTGGAAAATTTTGCTTGATACATTAATGTTGTTGCTTTTGTTAATTTCTCAAGTATAATTTCATTCAATGGATTTTATCTCTGCTTTATGAACATGAGGTTTTGAAGGGTTCCTAATTAAAAGTGATTTTCTATAACTAAATTCGCTGTTAATTTAACAAAAGGAAAAAAGATATTTATACTTAAAAGACTTTGTTATGAAGCTATTCAATTATAAATATTTCCTTTATTAGTAATTCTAAAGAAGGAGCATTTTTTAAATCGATTGTTTGATTTGATTCATAATATTTATTTAATGTTTGCCATATAATAGCGGTTTTTTTTATATTCTTAGCAAATTTGGATAGTTTTTGTTTTGCTAGATACGATTGTCCCTTAAACAAGTAACATAATAGAAAAGGTTCAGCTGTTTGCATTAACATCATATATTCACCTGATTTTGCTCGATCGAGGCCTTTAGAAAAAAGTTCACTACTAAAATTATTAAATGCCGTTATAAATCCACTAATTAAATCCTCCTCTAGTTTACCTTCTTTCCCAAATTGAGTGGAAAATAATGGAAATCCTCCCGCACCCATAATTAAAAGTAGTACAGGTTCTTCATGTATTGCGATAATTTTCTCGACTGCACTCTTACCTTGCATCCGATCAACAACCCCATTAATTGAAGCTAGTTTTATTCTGTCTGACATTGGAGCATCAATTTTCTGAAGATTTATCCAATCATTTAGCTGTTCAAGTAAATTATCGTGTTCACTTGAAATTTTTGATGCTAATAAGTTAAGCTCATGTATCTCAGCAATTCGCTGAGCTTGAGTTAATAATTGCTGTGCCTTGTTGAATTCCAATTGAATTAACGCTAGTTTTGCTTGAAGTAATTTACCTTCCACCAACCATGGGAAAGCATAATCTCTTTCAGCGAAAATTAATAATTTAGTAATCAACGGGTTTAATTCCTCTAAAACCTCTTCATTATTAGTAATAGATAATTCTTCTAAGAAAATCTCACATAGACTTACCGCTGCTAAAATATATAACATCGGTGATTCAATTTCTTTTTCAGAAATTTGTTTAAGTATAAGTTCTGCCTCTGTTCGATGTCTTATTCTCCCTCCTTTTTTTAATAATAAGGCTTTCGCAATCAGATAAACATTTTTAAATACACTAGATTCTTCTTTATTTGTCAAATTCTCTAACTTTGCTAGATAGTATTTTGCTTTATCTAAAGAATTTCTATCGAGATTAACGATAATTAAATAAAAATATGAAACGCGTTTTCCATAGGAGGAATTAAATTCTATCGAAAGTGATAAACTTTTTTGAAAGTAATCTATAGCGTTATCTAAGTCCCCCATCCTCCTGTATATAGCACCAACCCCATATATGCAGGAGATCCACTCTTCTGTGTAACCCTCTTCCTCTGCTATAACAGCAGCATCGTTTTGGTATTGCAGTGCCAAATCTAATTCTCCCTTACTTTTATAGCTGTCTGCTAGAAGATCTAAACTTTCAAGTTTGGTGATAATGTCGATTTCATTAATCATTAAGCCCTGCTTTCCGATTTTTATAGCCTGGTTAAATTCTCCTTTGTTATAATAACTCGATCCTATTAAATGAAAACATTTTGAAATTCCAGTTTGATTATTTAATTCTCTATGAAGTTCTAAACTCTTCATAGCAAAGTTTAAACCTAAATCGTTTTCACCTTTATAAAGATTCAATTCTCCAAGGTGACAATAGATGTTAGCAAGATCAAGTTTTTCACCAGATTTTTCTTGTAATGATAGACATTTTTTTGCTAGCTCAAATGCTTCGATAAGATTACCGTTATGATGATAAATCATAGACTTTATTAGTAAAATATCTGCATTCATTCGAGATGATTTATTCATTAAGGAACTAAATATTTTCTCAGCTTCTGCGATATTTTCAAAAGCTTGTTCTACTTTTCCAAAGTATAAGGTATATGCTTTAAAAAGGAGAGAATAAATGGTTTCAGATATAGAATCCAATAATTGACTCAATTTGTAAGTAGATTCACCCAAATTAACTACTTCTTTGTATTTTCCCATATAACAATATACCCTTCCTTTAAGGATCGAACTTGACAGGAAGTTAAAAGAGTTCTTTTCCTCCTCTTTCTCAAAACCGCTTAATAAGATAAGAGCTTCTTCGAATTTAGCGTTATACATTAGATTTTCTGCTTGCTTCAATTCAATAGGTGTTGAATCACCCATCTTTTTTAAAACCATTTTCAGATAAACAATTTAATACAGTTTTTTTGGAATCCAATCAAAAAAAAGAAGATATTTTTGTTTAAAAGCCTTTGTAACTATTTAGTACAGTATCTTATTTTTAATGAATAAAACTAAAAATTAAGAAGATCAACTGGTCGAAATATATAATCCTTGATTATGTTGTATTTAGTTATTAACGCTGCTGGTTCAACTGTATCATAACTTTTTTTACATTCGCAATATTCTTCAGAGGATAATGGAGATGGAAATGGGCATTTTACACAAGTTAGATTTCTGTGGCATTTTCTGCAATTTCTACTTTTTGTAATTTCATTCATCAATAGTTGTAATTGTTGTTTGAGATCTGAAAATGGTGTCCCCACTTTTCCGATAGGTTCTGAATGATAACAAATTCGAACCGAATCGTCAGCATCTATTATAACAGTTTCTAAAAATTGACAATTTGCCTGATTGCCAGTCCATCTACATAAATTCTGAAATTGTGGCAAAATTCTACTCCTTAGAAGGTAATTAAATGGGTTTTTTTTTTCTGATAGTTTTACCAATAAGTCAATAAGTGCGTATGTATCATTTGGATTGGAGTCTTGACAGAGTGTATATTGCCTATTATCATCAATTTCTAGGGTCTCTTCCAAGGTGCTATAGGTATTTTGTAATTTTATTTGTAATCCAACCTTTTCACCAAAATAGATGAATCTTGCTGGTTTTAAATAAGTGCATTTATCTGAATATTCAAAATAATAAGGTTGATATTGACTTGTTGGCAAAAAATCATCATAAAGAACTGCTTTATTTCTCTCTTTATTATTCAAGTATTCCTCCTTACTCGAGTGTATATGAATAAGAGCACCATTTATTGCTAGGTTTTTTTGAAGCCATGGTGATAGATTTGGTTTTATAATATCAGAATTTATTATAACATTGTTAAAGTATGATTTCGGAACATTATTTCTTGGGCGTAAAGATAATAAATTGAGGACATAATAATCATGCGACTTACTGTTCTGAATTGTTGAGCAATTTTTACCTAATTTAATTTTATAAACATCAAATGGATGACTATTTTGTAGCATAATTTTATTATTTTTACTAATTTGATTTACATTGTATCCATATTTCTCATAATTCTTATAAAGAGGTGTACCTTTGAAAATATGGAGAAAGTTATGAGCGTAGAAATCAATATTTAACCGATCTAGAAATTCCAAAGTTTTTTTAGCATCTTGTAAGGTTTCACCCGGCAATCCAATCATTATACTAGCATAAACTCGTTTAATACCAATCTTTTTTGCGTAAGAAGTCATCTCTTTCAATTTGTTAAGAAATTCAATCTCCTTACGATAAGTAATGTCAAGATTATCCTCAGGAGGATTCACTTTACCTATTGTTCTAAGAATTCTTGGTACAGCACTTTCTAATGAAAATCCAATTGATTGAAAACCTGCATCTTTCATTAAATCTAGAAGTTCTTTGTCGATCTTGTCGCAACGGGTACTACTTCCTAATGGAATATTAATTTCATTTTCAATAATCTTTTCACATATCATTTTTGCCCTTGAAGGTATTAAGGTGAAAGTATCATCATAGATAGCAATAGGACCAGAGAAATCTTTCTTTTCATTAAGATAAGCTAATTCCTGAATAACTCTATCAACCGAGTGAAAATAAACATTTTTATTATTTACTATAGCACAATTACAGTATGTGCAATTTTGATTACATCCTCTAGCAGTTATAATGCCGATAGGATAAGCGGCTGAGGAGGGTATGACTTTTGAAAGGTAGGGTGAAGGATATTTATCTATGTAATTTTTAACGAATCTATTGGAATATAAAACATCATTATCGGAATTAGAAATTATATTAACTCCGTTCCGATATGTTATGTTCTTAATATTTCCAAGGTTGGTTTTGTTTATATTGAAATCATTTTGACTGAATGCAGATAATAACTGAAAAACTGTTTCTTCTCCCCCACCTCTAACACATAGATCAATACTATTAACACTTTCCATTATTTCTTTTGACTGTACAGTAGGAGTAGGACCACCAAAAATAGTTATTATGTCAGAATTGTAAGCTTTTAGACCATTACTTATCAAGACACATTGCATAAAATTGCTCTCATAAACCGTGAATCCAACCATTTTAGGTTTAAGACTCATTATCTTTTTTACGCATTCTTTGATATTATAAGTTTCATTAGATATAAATTGCTCTGCGGTATAGCCATGTTGGATTAAATATCCCATGATATATGCCGATCCTAAATGGTGCTTAAAATGTGTGAAGAATACCAATCCACCAGCAGGGAAAACCATTATCAAGTCTATATTTTTTTGATTCATTTATGTAAATTTTTCATTAATGGTATGTCAACAATTTTCTAAGTTTCACTAAAGGGTAGTTCTCTATTATTAAAATAAAAAAAAAGTCTGATATAAATTGTTAATACTATTTTCCAAAATCCGGACCTACTCTTATGTGTTCCAAAATCGAATTTCCCAGAAATTCCGAATCTTTCTCTGAAAAATGTTTTTTTAGAATAGTACGGACTTCTATTTTAAATTCATCAAGTGTGACTTTATTATAGCAATCCTGGAGTTCAGTTACAAATGAATCGTAATCATCTATTTTTGCCCTAAAAAAATCCTCTAAGGTACCTTTTAATGATCTGTGTAGATCATCTACACCTTTTTCCATTTTTAAAACCCTAAGTCGTCTTGAATTT
>JBHLOF010000168.1:0-5566 GCA_048940805.1 Promethearchaeota archaeon | reverse complement strand
TGAAAAATTACGTTAGTCACATTAAATACGATCGTTATTAAAGCAAGTTGTTCTCGCGTAATTAAATAAAAATCTCGCAATCCTGCACTATAAATAGAGAGCCCAATATTATAAATAAATAAATCTAAAGCAAAAAATATAATTATGTTTTTACTTCTGGGATTCTTCATTATTTTCTTCCAAATTCCTTCCTCTGTATCAGTTTCTGAAAGTTTCACGCTTGAATATTTCTTAAAAATGAGTTTGTCTGAGAGGAAAGCTATATTTATGAATCCTTCAACTATCATAATTACGATGAATAACCCGAAGAAAATACGTGTATCAAATGCTCCACCTAGTAACACGAAAGTAGAGCCTCCTATTGTTCCTCCAAAAAAGGAAAATAAAATTAGCCCATACATTAAACCTTTTGATTTATTACTATTTTCGGATATGAATATTAGAGTACCAAGATTATTCATTATGAAACCTACATAATATGAAATAATACCTAATATCAGTAATATGAAGGTATTTGAGTTTGAAAATATAAGAAAGGTTAATCCTAGTACATAAAAAGGAACGCTAATTAACATCAGTTTTCTACGCCCTATTCGATCTGATAGTCTGCCAACTAAGGGCATTGGTATAAATTGGATAAAAGCACCTAATGTAATTAAAATTCCAGTGATCAAGATTGAATTAGTAAGATCTAACACATAGGGTTGATATACTACATTAAACATCCCCACGCCCATCCCATGGATTAAATTGATAAAAAATAGTGCCCACAAATTTTTCCGCTTTAATTTATCAATTTCCTCTAAGGTTGTGTGGTTATTTTTCAATTTGATTTAAACCAAGAAAATACATAGAAAGTTGTTAATAAAAAACATTGCATACCATTTGAGGTTTTTGAAAAGTAGAGCTATTCCAAATTTTTCTAAATAATTTTATGCACAATCATCATAATATCGAAATTATTCCTAATGATTCTACTCGTCTTTTATTAGTTTCATGTAGTTCAGTTATACTCATTCCCTCAGAGGGGATTATGCGTTTTCGATATTATCCCCATTATTCCTTATATCGCTTTCAAAATTTTTTGATAAGAACCAAATTAAAAAGATAATCCCTATGATTGTGAAAATGAAAGGCGTAATATAATGGACACTTTGTATTAAAAATCCTGCAATCACCCCTGTTGGTATTATACCAATGCCTCGGATAAGGGAAACAATCCCATAAGATTCTGCTCTCCTGGTTTCGTCTAAATTTGTTAAGGCTATACCTTCAGAGGGTATAAATGTTGTTGCAACCACAGCATTGATAACCTGTCCTAAAATTAACAACGGAAGTAAAGTTCCTTCAAAACCATTTGACCAGAGAAAGAATGTCATAATCAGTGTGGCAAAAAATGTAATACCAAATGATTCGCATAATATTAAAGATTTTTTTTTCCCGATTTTATCGGTGAGATGACCAGCAGGAATTTGTAACAACATCAAACTAATGTTACTACTAAGAGTTAAGAGGGCTATATCTTGCTTGGTGATCTTATATTGATCAATCAAACCCGCACTATAAATTGATAAAGAAATACTATAAATGAAGGCATCTAAAGTAAAAAATATAACAACTGCTCTTAGCTTTGGTGTTGTAAATATTTTTCCCCAAATTCCCTTTTCAATTTGAGTAGATTTACCGGGATTTATATAAAATTTAGATTTACGTGGAATAGGATCAAAGATAAAAAGTAAGAAATTGACATATGTTATTAGCAAGATTACTATAAAAATCAAAAAATAAAATTCAGCATTAAATCTAGAGTCAACCAGAATAAAATAACTGCCTGCGATACTTGACCCAAACTGGACGAATGCAAATATCCCATAATTGAACCCTTTTTTATTTTCTGTACTATTTTCCGATACAAAAACTAAGTAAACCGAAAGAGCGATTGCTATCCCAAAATGAAAGCATAGGGCTCCCGTTATGAGAATATATAAATTATTGGCGATAATGAGAAAAATTAATCCAACAATCATAAAGGGAGTATCAAAAAACCACATGAATCTTCTTCCATACCTGTCTGACAACCGCCCTAACCACGGCATTGGTAAAAATTGTACGATATTTCCTGCTGTAATAATAACACCAGTTAAAAAAATTGAACCCGTGAATTCAAGAATAAAAGGGCCATAAACGATATTGAACATACTTTGACCGAATCCATAAAAAATAAAACTGACTAACAAGGCATAAAAATTTCTACGTCTTAATTTTTCAATGTCTTCTAAATCTCTGTAGTTTTTCAACGTTTTCTCAGCTCTTCTTCTTACTTTTATTCTATTTTTAACTAATTTTTTAATCATATATTTTATTGAGCCGAAATTGATCTAATACAGCCGATCTCTTCTAGCTACCTTTACTGAATTCTTTACTTCCCTATTTCTCAAAATAAAGCTTATAGCAAATTATCATATATTTTTGAAGTAAGTCAATGTAAAAGGCGAATGTTAAAGTTTATAGCAATAATATTTATTGTAATAGCTAAAACTAGTACTAAGAAAAAAAGTTAAATTCAAAAATGATAATCGCTATAAACCTATTCCATTTTTAATCACTATATTTATTAGCGCATCTTAAATATATAAATATTTGGGTCTAATGTTGATTAATTAAAAGACTATAGTTAAAAAATAGTGGGAAGTCTTTCCCAAATAGAAGAAGTTCTTTACTATTCTAAGAGTTCTATACAATCTAAATTAATAGGATAGTAAGATAGAATTCTTTTTAAGATTAATAAATTAAAAGCAAATTTTTAAAAAAAAAGGAAAAACATACATGCTTATAGCAGTTAAAAGGTGTAAAAATGGAAGTAAATAACAAAACAAAAATACTCCCGATTATAGACAAATATCCTAAAGTTTACGATGAAATTTTCAAACTTAATCCAAAAGTCAAGCGTTTAAAAAATCCTATTGCTCGTAAAACTATTGGTAAGAAAGCTAGTATAGAATGGGTATCTGCTTTATTGAATATACCAATTGAGAAACTCATTTCACTCATTCAGAATGAAATTGAATCGGGTGGAGGAGACCTAACATATGAAGAGAGAAAAGAAATTTTAAAAGAGATCTTATTGAAAATCCATGAAGGCGGAGAATTTGAAGAATTAAAAGAAATGTTTAGAAATGCTGTTGGAGATATAACTGCTCCTGAAATTGGACAATTAGAACAGGAGTTAATTAATGAGGGAGCCTTAGAAATCAAGGATATTGCTAAATTGAGCGATTTACATGTAGCATTATTTAAAGAATCTTTAGATGAAAAACCCGATTATGATACCATACCGGGTCATCCTGTTCACACCTATCTTCAGGAAAATCTTGAAATAATTAACTTGATAAGGCAAATTAGGACTGCACAAGGGGATGAAAAGCTAAGACTCTTCAAGGAATTGTCGCAGGTAGAAGTTCATTATACTCGAAAGGAAAACCAAGTATTTCCGATATTAGAAAAAATTGGCATATCTGGACCACCCCAAGTAATGTGGGCGGTACACGATAAGATAAGAGCAGGATTAAAAACCGAAAATTTGGATGAGATTGAGTCTGTGCTAGAGCAAGTTGAAGATATGATTTATAAGGAGGAACATATTCTCTTTCCAATGGTTTTAGAAGGATTCGAGGAATCAGATTGGGTAAATGTCCGTGATGGTGAAGAAGAGATTGGGTTTGCGTTTGGGGTTGTCCCTGGAACTGAGTGGAAACCTATCTCGGCTACTGATATTCACAAACCTGAAGAATTTAAAGTTGCTACTAATATAGTTAATCTTGATGTTGGAAATCTCTCCTCAGAACAAATCAATATCATGTTAAAAACACTTCCAGTTGATCTTACGTTTGTTAACGAAAATGATGAAGTAGCCTATTATTCTGATACCGAAGATAGAATATTCCCTCGAAGTAAAGGAATCATTGGAAGAAAAGTTCAAAAATGCCATCCCCCAAAAAGTGTGCACGTTGTAGAAGATATTCTACAAAAGTTTAAGTCTGGCAAAAAAGATGTAGCAGAGTTTTGGATACAATTAGATGGTGAATTCATAATGATTCGTTATTTTGCTATGCGAGATGAGGAAGGTAAATATGTAGGAACACTAGAAGTTTCTCAAGAACTGTCACGCTTGAGGAAATTAGAAGGAGAACGTCGTTTAGTTCAGTGGTTATAATAATAATGACCAAATACCTAGTTAATCTCGTTTTTCAATAATTTTAATACATATTATTAGTCAATATTTTTATCTACCTTTTCATTAATGTTATTTATGTCAGATTTAGAACCTGTAAAATATGAGGATTATAAGATTGGTGACTCTGCTGAATTTACAAAAACCATCACTGAAAAAGATGTAATGACTTTTGCAGAAGTAACTGGAGATTTTAATCCTATTCATGTTAATCCTGAATTTGCAAAAACTCAAATGTTTGGGAAGCAAGTTGCACATGGAGCGTTGAGTTCTGGTTTAATTTCAGCAGTTCTAGGGACAAAATTATTTGGTCCTGGTATATTATATGCTGGTCAGACTGTTAAATTTGAGAAACCAGTGTTTTTTGGTGATACCTTAACCGCAGTTGCTACAGTGAAAGATATGTTTACGAAAAAGGAAGGTAAGTTGAAATTTATCATTTGTGATACCATAGTAAAAAACCAGAATGATGAGGTCGTAACTTCCGGTGAAGGAACAATAGTATTTATGTAAATATTTCAATCACTATTTCTTTTCTATTTTTTAACTCATCTTGATTTTAATATTCAATTCCATATCGAGCAGTTAATCCTTTTGAGGAGAAGTAATGTTTTATCATTCTCATCTCGGTAACTAAATCAGCTATCTCCTTTATCTTTGGATGCATTTTTGGACCACCAGTGAGAACCAGTTCAACTTTTTCAGGTTTATTTTTTATCAATTCTAAAACAGGTTCAACTGAGATTACATCCATAGAAATTGCTACACCAACCTCATCAAGAATAACAATGTCATATTCATCACTCATAATAATTTCTTTTGCAAATTCAAGAGCTTTGTGCCCCTCGTTCCTATCGAAATCACTTGGTTCGGCTATTAAATCAGGGCTTCCAAATTGTTTTAACTCAAAATTAGATATTTTTTTTATAGCCTCTATTTCTCCATATTTATAATTTCCCTTCATAAATTGAATCATATATACTTTAAATCCATGGCCCGCTGCTCTTACTCCTTGACCAATCGCGGCGGTAGTCTTGCCTTTACCACGTCCGAAATAGACCTGTACAAGTCCTTGTTTCAATCGTTTTCTATCAGAGCTCAAAATTTTTTTCCCCTTATTTTTCTATACTTTGAAATGGTTGATTACTTAATTATTTTTTAATCCTAAACTATACAATCTAAATGACAAAAGGACTATTTTTCTTTATTTTCTTCTCATATCTTTGGTTACTGCTAGGAATTTATCTAGGTTCTTTCTGATCTCTATTTTATTAAATTTGCCAACACTAGTCCTAGGAATCTCGTCTACGATTGCTACAAGTTTAGGAAGCATCC
>JBHLOF010000064.1:7908-24485 GCA_048940805.1 Promethearchaeota archaeon | reverse complement strand
CCCATGTTCTTCTGTAATTTCCCGAAGTCCTTCTAGAAAACCCTCCTTTGGCATTTCTACTTTATGACCACCAGGATGGTTAATCGGAGTAATTATCAGTGCTGCGACATCTTTACCATGTTCATTCATAAGATTTCTAACGTGTTCTAAATTATTATATTCAAATTCGATGACATCTTCATATAATTTCTCAGGTATCCCACCCTTTTGTTCAACACACCAATCATGCCAACCATGATACCCACAGCGGAGGACTTTTATTCTATTCGTGTAACTTCGAGCAACTCTAATAGCTGAAGTTGTAGCGTCAGATCCCATCTTTACAAACACCATTTTTTCAGCACATGGTATTAGATCCCTTAATTTCTTGGCTAGTTGATTTTGTACCGGTTGTGTTAGTGACATACAAAATCCTTTTTCCTTTATCTGTTTGATAACAGCATTATCAATTTCCTCTTCTCTATGGCCAATGATTATAGGTCCGTAGGCACATAGCATATCTATATATTCATTTCCATCAACATCAATTACCTTTCCTCCTTTAGCTGTCTCGAAAAATATAGGGTACTCTCCTTCCACGAAGTTATAAGGCCTTCTGATTCCAAGGATTGCTCCGGGTATTAATCCTAGTGCCTCCTCGTATAGTTTAAATGTATTACCTAATGATAATTTTTTGGACATTTCTGATCTCCAATTTTATTAATTGATATAAAGTAATGATATAACATAATTATTGAAGATTTCTAAATAGCTATTTCTCAACGGAAAGTACATAAGACTTATATTTCACATAAATTCCCTGATTTTTGCCTTCTCAAATAAAAGAGTAATCGGACAGAAATTATAAACTATAAAAGGGGGATTTTTGTTTCTAAATTTTTCTAGAAATTCAAGAAATTTCGCAAAACTAGGTGGAAAAAATGAGAGATAAATTAGTTTGTTCGATCTGTGGTAGAGAGGAAGAGGTACCGACGTGCTGTGATCAATCGATGATGTTGAAAAATGGTTATCTACTATGTTGTTGTTCTAGTGAATGTGGTTATAAACCTATACCTGAGTGTTGTGGAAAAAAGATGGATTATGTTTAATCTAAAAAACTATAAAAAAAGATAAGTTGAAAAAAATTACCAAACTAAATCAGCTATTATGGTTTTTGCTGTTTCCGCTGATTTTTTACTTAGAATCTTTCGAATTCTTAAGTCATTGATTGCGTCTTCTAAACGAGTATCAAGATTTTTCATTTCCATAAGATTATTTTTATCTCCTTGAGATTCCACTAAACTTATCATTGCGTTATCTTTGTTCATGAGATCTCTTAATTTTTGCCTAAAACTAGCTTTAACTTTCGTACTTACTACTTTTCCTTTATCTATTAAAATCGGTAGAACAGGTGCTCTTTCAGTTGTACTGTTGGTGTTTGGATCTATGAAGTAAAAGATGTAAATTGGTATCCCAACAATAACGTTCTGAGTTTTTACTTCAAGCGAATAATCATTGAAGAAAGCTTGAACGTTTGTCATCTCTTGATCTTTTATACGTTCAATATTATCAAGGCATGACTGCTTTTCAGTTTTTATTTGAGCTACTACATCTTCCGCTGATGTTAAATCTTTGCTTAATCCTGAATGTTTTGCATCGATTTGTTTTTCAACCTCAGATTTTTTCCTTTCTAATTCCCTAATTTTCTGTTGTTTTATTTTCTCTTGATCAGAAATTTCTTTTTGGACATTACTTCTTAATTGAGCTATTTCGTTCTTGTAACGTGCGATTGAATTTCCTAAATCTTTATATTTTAGATCTATATCTTTTAAACTCTCTTCTGTTAGGAAAAGATCTCTCTGATTAATTGCATTTCTCATACTATCAACGCCACTTTTTATAGCATTGAGGTTATTATTCAGTTCTCCAGATTTATCGTTTATTTTATATTTTCCACTTTTTACAAGTTCTTCTGGAGTCTTTTCAATCGTTCTTTCTTTTTCTGCTTGTAATTCTTTATTAAGAACGGCGAGTTGTTTTTCTTCCTCACCTGTATCTACTTTGGTGTCTCTAATTTTATCCACATCTTTTGTTCCCCTTTGAGCCCATCTTTCACATAATTTTGTGATAGCATCTCCGTAGGTATCAAGGAGTTGAACATCTTTTTGTGATAAAAATTCTGGAATTTCTGGAACAATTCTAGCTTGATTTACACTTTTTGATATTGAACCTCCTTCTAACAGAAAATAAGGTGAGGAATGGGCGTCCAAATTATATTGATTAAGAAAAAAATTCTGAAAATATCCAACTTCATTGGAATTGAATAGAGCTTCTTGGATTACAACCCCCCTTTTAAAATTCTTAGCTCTCCTCAGATAAGTGTTATTATATTGCTGCAAGGAACTTAAAAAACTTTCAGGATCAGCTCCCTTAATGACTGCTTCAGGTCTAGGGGGTGTCTGTGCAAATTTACCTACACTAAGTTTTTCTTGTTTATTATATAAATAACTGCACACGCATGCCCTTGTATCAGATAATGGGATTAGGCGTACAGGCCAAAAAGCTGTTGAAATTTTTGATAACCTTCCTAATTTTTTGAGTTTCTTACTATAAATTTCAATGCATTCAATTAAGGCCATTGCCAACTCATTCAATAAGGTTGCTTGGCTTCTGGCTGGAATTACTTCTCCCATATTTATTAAAAATGGTACTACTTTATCAACCATATTAGATTCACTTGATCTTTCTATATTTATTTTTAATTACGATTTAATAATTAAAGTTTTTGTTTTAAATCTCCCTAAGCAAAAGTATTTTAAAATTATATATAGAGGGAAGAGAAAATACTATTATAAGCAAAATTTTTAAATTTTAATTAGGAATAGTGAGGTTTAATATTGGAAATTTTAATAGCTATTTTACAGATAGCATTTGGTATTGGCGTCATTGGTTTTTGGATTTACTTTCTCCTTGTAGAAAATAAAGATCCTCAAAAAACTGAAGTATATTTAGTATTTGAAAGATCATTTATTCTTCCCGATATTGGTTGGATCGCTCCCTGTATGTTTATATCTGCATATGGTCTTATTACAAGCCAAGCTTATTGGATATTCTTTTCTATAGCGGGAGGAAGTGCGATTGTATTTTTATTTTTACTTGATTTTTCATTCAACATCCAACAAAAGACATATAGCAAACAGAAAAGGAAAGAGAATATAGTAGAAATACTCGTAAATATTTTGTCATTAATTGCCGGACCACTTTTCATGATATATGGCTTTTTAAATCTTTAACTATTATTTTCTCTCCATTTTATTATGTTTATGAAAAAATAAAAGGGAGATTTCATAATCTAAAATATCTAAATCTATATTTATTGATTTTATGAACATTTAAGAAAGAATACGAGAGAAAAATTATGGTAAAAGTAAATGGGGCTCAATTAGTAGTACGTGCCTTAGATCATCAAGGAGTAAAGGTTATATTTACTCTATGTGGAGACAATACCTTAATATATCATTATTGTCAAGATTCGTCTTGTACAGATATAGGTATTGATATTATTGATTTTCGTCATGAACAAGCTACGGGTCACGCTGCGATGGGATATTATCTTGCTACGGGGGAACCCGGTGTGTGTTCAGTTCCATCTGGTCCAGGTGTAACAGATTTATTCCCTTCAATTCCAATAGCTATGGATGCAAGTATTCCTATTGTAGCGGTTTGTACAAGTACTCCCATAGGTCTTTTTGATAAATTACCTCATAATGAAGTCGATGTGGTTCCATCCCTTAGACCAGTAACTAAATGGAGTGGTTACTGTTATGAAACTGCTCGAATCCCCGAATATATTAATATGGCCTTTAGAATTGCCACGACTGGCAGACCTGGTCCAGTAGTTTTAGTCATACCTTCTGATGTATTAACAGGAGAATGTGATGATGAATTAGACGTTGTAAAAAGAGCATTTGAACCTGTGCAAAAGTTAAGGTCTTTTTATGGACCTTACGGTAACGAAGATTTAGTAACAAGAGCTGCAGATTTATTGCTAAATGCAAAATATCCATTAATCATAGCAGGAACTGGCGCTGCTTTCTCTGATGCATCTTTAGAATTACTAAAATTTGCGGAACTGACACAAATTCCTGTGGGGTCTTGGGGATTTGGTTTTGGTGAATTTCCTGTGGATCATCCCTTATTTTTTGGTCCGGCAACTCCTATTGCTGGTCCAGGAACTGCTCTACTTCCACAAGCTGATGTTGTATTGATTCTTGGATCGAGAATGAGTGAATATATGAGTTATGGACATAGGCCTCATTTTACAGAGGACACAATAATGATTCAAGTTGATATTAAAGCAGAAGAAATAGGAAGAAATCGTGCGATTGATCTCCCAATTGTTGGAGATGTTAAGGGAGTTCTTAAACAATTATACAAAATTGCGAGTGAAAAAATAAAAACTCCTAGAACCGAAACGGAATGGGTTAAAACTGTTCAAAATCAATTAAAGAACTTTGAAGCACGAATAGATAAAGAAGGATCTTCAGATAAAATCCCGATCCAACCTCAGCGTCTTGTAAAAGAAATAAGAGACTTTATGCCTAAGGATAGTGTTATCATATTAGATGGAGGAGATACAACTGTATGGGGACTCATCTATTTACGAGCTCATTCACCAAAATCACTCTATTTTTCTGGTGGTTTAGGAATTCAACATCTAGGTGGTGGAGTTCCTATGGCTATCGCAGCTAAATATGCAGAGCCTGACAGGAAGATTTTAGTCCTAACTGGTGATGGTTCGTTTTTGTTCAATGGTAAAGAGCTAGAAACCGCAAAAAGGTTTGATTTACCATTTGTAGTTGTGGTAAGTAATGATAGTCTTTGGGGAATGGTTGCAAGAAATCAGAAAATGGCATATGGCAGGAAATTTTTTGGATTAGGAAGTTCTTTAAGTAGTGATACCCGATATGATAAATATGCCGAAGCCTTTAATTGCCATGGTGAATTAGTCACAGATCCAAATGAAATTGGTCCTGCTTTACAACGTGCTTTTGATTCAAATGTTCCTGCAGTAATTGATGTAAGAATCGATCCTAAAGTGAATACAATATTAACTTATATGGCCAAAAGAAGACCTGCTAAAAAAAAGGAAGAAATCATTTTAGAAGTAGCTCCTACAAAAAATTAGTTCAGCAACCTTTTATTAACATGAAAAAAATTGGTCTAATTGTAAACCCGATCGCAGGAATGGGAGGAAGCGTTGGATTAAAAGGTACAGATGGAGATTCATATCAGAAAGCTTTAGAAATGGGTGCTAAGCCGATAACACCCAAAAGAGTCAAAGAACTGTTATCCCATATAGGTAACAAAGAAAAATTATTTATATTAGTAGCACCCGGTAAGATGGGTGCGGATATTATTAATGATATGGGAATACAATTTGAAATTGTAGATAAAATTGATGAAATTACATCAGCTGAAGACACAAAAAGAATAGCTAAGCAAATGCTTAATAAAGGAATTGAGATATTGATTTTTTGTGGTGGAGATGGAACTGCAAGAGATATTTATGATGCAATCGGATTGGAAATTCCAGTAGTTGCTGTACCTGGAGGAGTTAAGATGTACAGTTCAGTTTTTTCATTTAACCCAAAAGCAGCAGCTCAAATAATTGATGGATTTGTTGAGGATTTTAGCGAGACTGAAGATAGAGAAATATTGGACATTGATGAGCAGCTTTTTAGAAAAGACATGCTAAAGGCAACCCTTTATGGGTATTTGAAAGTACTTAAATTTAGAAATTTAGTTCAAGCAGGTAAGGTTGGTTCGCAATTTAGTAAAACTATTGAAGAGAATAAGCAAGAAATTACTCAATGGGTAATTGAGGATATGGAAGAAGAAACGCTTTATTTAATAGGCCCAGGTACGACAGTAAAAGCAATAGCAGATAATTTAAAACTCCCTAAAACTCTTCTTGGTATAGATGCGATTAATAAAAAGAAATTAATAGGAAGAGACTTAAATGAAACAAAAATTCTTAAGCTTTTAGAAGAATATAATAAAGCTGAAATTATTATATCTCCAATAGGTGGACAAGGGTTTATTTTTGGGAGAGGAAATAAACAATTTACTCCTAAAGTAATTAAACAAGTTGGTAAACGGAACATAAAAATAATCTCAACCGAAGATAAGATAAGAAAACTTGATTGTTTAAGAGTTGATACTGGTGATAGTGATTTTGATTTAGAACTCAAAGGATTAATGAAGGTAATTATTGGATATAAACAACAGTTGGTTATCCCTGTTGAGTGCTAAAGAATTTTTCTAGATTATATTTAGAAGGGCTTAAGTTATAAAATGATTTTGGATTTTATGAGATCAAATTAATAAATTGCATTATTAAACTATGGAGAAAAGTGAAGTAATAGCAAAAGCATTAGAACTAGGCTTTGAAGATATAGGATTTACAACGATGGAGCCATTTGAATCCCAAAAGGAAATTTTGGATTCCAGAAGAGAAGAATATGCTTGGCTTAAACTCGTTGGTGTAGATATTGAGAAAGGTCTTGATCCAAAAAACATTATGCATAATGGTAAATCCATTATTGTTCTAATTGATAGTTATTTTAGGGAAGCTTTCCCCTCAGGAATGGAAGGATATTTTGGTCGTGCTTATCTAGATGATGATCGTAGAACAAGAGGTCAATTGTACAAACGATTGAAAGTTTTTCGTAGTTTTTTACGAGATAATGGAATTGATTCGAAATCGCCATTTAATATCCCCCATCGATTAACATCAGCTAGAGCGGGATTAGGAACTTTTGGGAAAAATAATTTTCTCTATTCAAATCGAATAGCTCGTAAAAGTTCTTGGATTTCTCCAATACCTTTAATCGTAGACTATAAGTTTGAACCAGATGAACCAACTATCGAAGTAGGTTGTCCAAAATGGTGCAAAAATACTTGTATTGCTTCTTGTCCCACTGGAGCACTTAAAGGTCCAAACACTATTGATCCCAGAAAGTGTATTTCTTATCTAAGTTATTATCAAGTTGGAATAACACCACTAGAGATTCGTGAACAACTAGGTACTTGGGTTTATGGGTGTGATCGATGTCAAGAGGTGTGCCCTCGCAACAGACCATGGTTATCACAAAATTTACCAATAAACGATAGAGTAATAACGAAAGAGAAGGATTTCGATTTAGTTAAATTGCTACATATGGACCTAGAATATTATCAAAAAAAGATATGGCCACATATGTTTTACCAGTCATATAATGAAACCTGGAGGTGGAAAATGAATGTTGCGAGAGCCATGGGTAATTCACGAGATTCAACATATATTCCTGAACTTATTAAAGCTTTTAAAGAAAATAATGATGATCGGGTAAGCGGAATGATAGCATGGGCATTAGGAAACCTTGGTGGAATGGAGTCTAAAAATGCTCTAGAACTTTTTCTTAATAGTAGTACTGGGAAAGTGCGCGAGGAAATCGTATTAGCATTAGAAAAGTTCTAGAAAAAAGTCTAATCAAATCTTTTTATGTTCTCTTAATATTTTGATAATCAATCGATCTCTAAATCTCCTTAGAGAATCATTATCATTTCCAAATTCAGGTTCTCTTTTAGCCATCTCTTTATCAACCTCTCCTTGGATAAAATTTGCATATGTTTCAAGTTCTTTCCTAGCTTTTTCATCCATAGGTTCTCCAGATTCTCCCCTAATATGTAAAGTTAACCCTTTTATCCCCCCTTTCCCCCCACCTAATTGATAAACTAAGTACGGTCCCATAGTTGCCCATCGTAACCCTGGACCGAAACACATTGATTTATCTATATCTTCAGCTGTACAAACTCCTGTAGTAAGTAATTCACCACATTTCGCACCTACAGCCGCTTGTAATTGGTTTGCAATAAAACCAGAGACATCTTTTTTCAAAATTACAGGAACTTTATTAATTGATTCATAAAATTCCGCTGCTTTTTCTGCTGTCTTAGTTGAACCTTTACTACCCTCTGGGACTGTGATTTCTACGAGTGGAATGAGATGCGGAGGATTAAATGGATGTGCTCCGATACATCTTTGAGAGTATTTAGAAAATTTAGCGATTTCACTAATTAAAAGATATGATGTACTACTTGCAAAAATAGCTTCTGGGTGTGCATATCTATCAATATCCTCGAGTAGTTTCTGTTTAATTTCTAAGTTTTCAATTATAGATTCTTGTATTAATTGTACATCTTCTACAGCTGCTTCAAGAGAAGTGGTGTATGTAATTAATTTCATCATATCGGGTATTCTTTTCTTCCCAATTACTCCGTTAATTGCTAAATTTTTTAGATGATCGTGAATTTCTTGTCTTGCGATTTCTCCTTCCTCTGGTTTAAACAGCCAAAGATTTACAGGGTACCCTTTCCAAACAAAATTGGTAGTCCAACTATTTCCAATAACTCCTGCTCCAATAACCGCAATTTTTTTAATTTCTTTAGCTTCCATTTTTAAATTTCTCCTATAATGCTTAACCTTTAATTATAAAATTTAATTAATTTGCTATAATTCATATAGATTACCATTAATATGATAGATTAAGATGAATATACCATGAAAAGAAAGATTAATACCATTTCTGTAGTAGGGGTAGGTTATTTAGGTAAACAAATAATTGAAAAATCACTTTTGTATAATTACGATATTAACGCCTATGACATTAACCAAGAAGATCTAAATAAATTTGTAAAAGATATGAAAGAAAAGATAGAAAATGAAAAATTAAAAAGTTCTATAACTCCGTTTGATACAATTCCTGAAGCTGTAAAGAATGTTGACCTAGTTATTGAAGCAATCCCTGAAAAGCTTGAATTAAAGCGAGAAATTTTTCCAAAAATAGATAAGGCAGCTGCTTCTCACACTATAATTGCTACAAATAGTTCCTCAATACCAATTTCGAAGATTGAAGATGTTGTTGAGAGAAGAGATAAAGTAATGAATATTCACTTCTACGACTTATTTAATATGCCAATAGCAGACATCATGCGTGGTACTCAAACAAGCGAAGATACATTCGAACAAGGAAGAGCTTGGCTGGAAAGTATAGATATAACCCCTCTTGAAGTTAAAAAAGAGTGCTATGGTTTTGTGATGAATAGGATTTGGAGAGCTATTAAAAAGGATTGTCTAAAAATTTGGGCTGGGGGTCATGCAGATATTGAAACTGTTGATAAAGCATGGTTAACTTTTTGTCAATATTTTGGTAAAGTTAATTATGGTCCTTTTAAATTTATGGATAGAATTGGATTGGATGTAATTTATGATATTGAAATGTCTTATTTCAAGAATAGTGGATTACAAGATGATATGCCCCCTGATCAGTTAAAGGATATGGTTGAAAGGGGAGAATTAGGTATAAAATCTGGAAAAGGATTTTATAATTATACGAAATGAAAATGATTTCTATTAACAGAAGTGAACGAACCTACAAAAAAATAGGTAATATTGGATTAAAATTATTTATTTTTAAACCATCTATTAGGGAGAGTAAAGAATTACTCCCAATTATTGTTTTTTTCCATGGTGGGGGGTGGAATATTGGAACTCCAAAACAATTTTTTCCTCACTGCGAGTATTTTTCCTCTAGAGGGATGATATCCATATCTGCAGAATACCGAATAGGAAGTAAACATAAAACTACTCCAATTGAGAGCGTAATGGATGGAAAATCAGCAATTATTTGGATTCGGAATCATTCATTAGAATTAATTGCTGACCCACAAATGATTGTAGGGGCGGGAGGATCTTCAGGTGGGCATGTTGCATTGTGTACTGCATTTGTAAAAAATGGTAAAAAAAATGTGGTTGATTCCAAACCAAATGCTTTAGTTTTATTTAACCCCGTCGTCGATACAGTCTCTAATCCTAATTTAGCAAGTTTATTTGAGAGTCATGCAAAAAAATTATCCCCTATCCATAACATTAAAAAAGGATATCCTCCAATTATAATATTCCATGGAACTATGGATAGTATCATTCCCTTCAGAGATGTGGAACTCTTTTGCTTGAAAATGAAAAAACTGGACAACAGATGTGAATTAGTCCTATTTGAGAATAAAAATCATGCATTTTTTAATTATGGATTTTATAAAAATGAACCTTATAAAGAGACTCTTCACCTTACTGACAAGTTCCTTGTCTCATTAGGATTCTTGAAAGGAGAGCCTACGATTTAATAAAGAAATTTTTCATTATTATAAAGAAATTTTCTAAAAATTTTTTTTTGATATTTAATTTAAAACGATAACTCTTATAGCTTAATGTATTATTCTTTAGACAAATGTCAGAAAAAAGAAAACAAGAAATCGGACGAATAAAAGAACTAGAAAGTATTAATTTGGCAACTGATGATATCAGGGATCTTGTCGTCCAAACAAAAATGGAAGTGGAAAAAGATAACGAGAACCTTGCTCAGCTAAACAATCAAGCATTGAAGAAATTTAATGTCAAATCTATAGATATTGTTGGTGCGATTGGTGCTGGAAAAACAGCTATAATTGAAAAAATTGTTGAGAAATTGTCTAAGAAATATAGAATATTAGTAATTTGTGGTGATATTACTACAAGAGTTGATGCGGATAGAATCCAATCACATAATGCTGAGACAATTCAAATTAATACGGGTCGTGAATGTGCTCTAAATGCTTATCATATTCATCAAATTATCGAAAATAAAGATCTAGACAAAATAGATCTGTTGTTTATTGAAAATGTAGGAAATTTAATTTGTCCTTCAGATTTCATACTTGGTACAGATAAACGAATAACTGTAGTCTCAACAACTGAAGGAGAATGGGTAATTGAAAAACATCCAATGCTTTTTAGAATGTCTCAAGTAGCTGTTATTAATAAAGTTGATTTAGCGGAGAGGTTAGGTACCAATATTAAGAAAATGATTCATGATGCTAAAGAGATTAATCCTGACATCCAGGTCATAACTACTAGTGCCAAAACGGGCAATAATATTGATAAATTAATTGAAATTTTGGAATTATAATAAGTAAACATGGGATAATAATGGAAGATCTATTACAACAATTAGAATATTTACTTAGTGAAAAAAAATTTGATTTAGCTAAAATTAAGGATTTAAAGCAGGTAATTTTGAAAGACCATATAATAGGATTAAAAATAGATAATTATATTGGAGATTATCCTACATTCATGGAACCTGTCATCCTTGGAGATAATGTGAAGATAGGTGATGATGTACTCATCGGACCCAAAGTTTATATTGGTAATAATTCAGAAATTAATGATTATGCAGAACTCTCTAATTGTATAATCTTTGATAATGTCAAAATTGGAAATAATTTCAAGTTAGATAATTGCATTATTATAAAAGATAGTGAACTAAATTTTAATAACTTTAAAAATCAGAATTGTATCATAAACGGAAAAGCGGGATCAAAGGAAGATTTAGTAATAACTCCGTTATAGATATGTATTTACAATGAATTTTGCACGAAATATGAAGAACACAGTCATTGGTTATCCTAAAAAGATATTAACCATTGAAAAAATCACCGATTCTTTAGAAGAATATAATGTGATTACTACAGTATCCAACGAATATGAAGAAAAAGCAGTAAATACAGCAATCGCATATATGCAAGCTTTTAATGACAGGGATGCTTTTAGATGCGATGATTTGCTTAATTTTCCGCATTTTCGATTAGGATTAGAAAGTCAAGAAGTAAGAATTACGGAGAAATCTTCACAAATGTCCCCCAAGTTCTTTGATTGGTTTGTTAATGAGTATGGTTGGAACCATAGTTGTTGGGATTATCGAGATGTTATCCAAAGTAGTTCTACAAAAGTCCATTTGGCAATTCAATTCTCACGTTATAGGTTAGACGGTACAAAAATAGGAGAATTTCCTTCATTATGGGTAATTACAAATCAAAATGGTCATTGGGGGATTAAAATTAGGTCGAGTTTTGCCCCTTAATTTACTCTTTGACCAAAGAGATAACGTAATGAGTGGATATGTTTTCCTCGTTCGCCGTGATTTTCTTGTTCTTTTATGATGTCTGTCTCAATAATTTTAAATTCATTAAAGTGATTAACTAAATCTTCTTCTAAGAAGTAGTGTGTAGGTCTTCCCGGCTTACTTTCAAATGTGTGGCTTTCTAATTCTTTTCCTTGTCCATAACTAGGTTCATCCTCCGAAAAAGCGGTAAAAAAGACAAGTCCTTTAGGGTTTAATCGATTGTAGCATTGTCTGATGAGTTTTTGACGATATTCTTTAAGAAATAAATGTAGTACATTGAAACAATAAATCGCATCAAATTTATCATCGATAGTATCCATTTTTAATACAGAACAATTGATAAATGTTGTCTGTGGATTGAAGGACTTTGCCATTTCAATAGCTATTTCTGAAATCTCGACTCCTACTACGTTATAATTGTTATCGGAAAAAAGTTTTGTATGTCTCCCATATCCTGAACCGGGAATAAGTATGTCCCGTATATTATATTTTTTAAATAATTTTAAGGCGTATATAGCAGAATTACTGGGGAATTCTCCCCATATTTTTCCTTCCTTTGAAAATCGATCTTCCCAATACGTTTTATTTCTATCTTCCATTGTATTAAATTGTCAATTTCCATATTTTAAAGTTTTTCATCTGAAGGAAGGAATGGTTTCCTCTGCAAACTTTTTTAATGTATCTGTGACCTCAGGAGTCCTTTGAAAACTAACAAGGAAATAATCCGCACCGGAATTTATTGCTTGTTCTATCTTTGGTGGGTAATTTTCGACTTCAGTAGGTTCCATACTTCCTCCCATAAATTTTATTTTATCAGTTCGTTTATAGAGTCGTGCTTCATCAGTAACAATTTGCTTTATTTCATCAGGATCACTTCCAGGCCAAGGAGGGATAAAACAAATATCGGCATATTGCCCTGCTAATTTTAACATTCTTTTTCCTCTGCTTCCAAAGATAAGTTTTGGATAAGGCTTCTGTAAAGGCTTTGGATCTAATATAGCTCCTCTAGCATTATAATATTTACCTTCGAAATTAACCTTATCTTTTGTCCAAAGTTGGATCATCAAATCTAGACCTTCATATGTTTTATCCACTCTAACTTTCGGACCATTCCATTCACTATACCCTTCAAATTCAATTTGAGACCATCCAGCACCTATTCCAACCATGGTACGCCCACCAGACAAAACATCTGCAGTTGATATCATTTTAGCTAACATTCCTGGGGGACGAAAGGGAATTGGAGTAACCAATGTACCAATCTTAATCTTTTCAGTCTTGGCTAATAGATATGATATAGTCATCCATGTATCAAGAGTTTTATTACTATCTGGTCTTTTATGCCACGGCAATTCCCCCCACATATAATGATCAGGAAATATAATTCCTTCGAAATCATATTTATCTGCTTCAATAACAGCCTTTTCAGTAAGAGGATAATCTTCATACCAATTTCCTAGTCCACCTAAAATAAATTTTATCATATTAATATTTTATATATTAAAGCTTATTAATTCATTTCCCCAGAGGTTTAGGATTTCTGTTTCGTAATTAAAGCTTTAAACTGTTCATAAGCTTTTATTCCATTTGAAAAAGGACATACCTTTATGCATATACTACACCCAGCAGTTTTTAAGAAGTATGGAAAACATTTTTCTCTCTCGATACATGTACGCATCGCCCCGATTCCAGCAATGTTATCAATTTTTATTCGTTTCTTCTCCTGAATTGCACCAGTGGGGCAATCTTTTTGACATGAACCACAAGTTTTGCAATATTCTTCAATCCATTTGTGGTTTGAGTTTTCTGTGAAATTAAATACCTTCTCTTCGATGAAAATCGGTGCAATTCTTTGTCTAGGACCAAATTCAGGAGTAATAAGCATTCCATGTCTACCTTGCCATCCCAATCCAGCTTTACCAGCTAAGGGAGGTGTACATGTAAGTCCTCCCAATGGGTGATTACTTTGACATCTAATCCCTTTCTTTCTTAACCATCTAGCGATATCATTAACAGCTTGTCCCATTGTTGCATATACTTTCATAACTTCCCGACCAGCAGCGGATAAAGGTGCTTGATCAATCTTGTCCTTTGCCATCTCTTGTATAAATACTAACGCATAACGAAAAAGCACTATTTTATTCTTAAAGATTAATTCTGATGGGAGTTCTGTAAATCCAATTTTGATTATACCCCATTTTTTTTCAGCATATTGATTTAATTCCTCCCATAAAACATTGTTTAGTGCAGGTATTTGTGAGTTTTTGTGTTTAAAGGTAGATTTCTCAATTTCTTGAAGATAGGGAGTTAAATCACGATATCCCCTTTTCAATCCTTTAAATAACTTAGGAAAAATTTTCATCATTGATAGTATGCTAAATATCTTTCCTTTGCCAGTGGAAAATGTAGATAATCTTTCCTTCAGCATTTTCATTCTTGACGATTTAGTCCCAGCACCAGGAAAACTAAGTCCTATACTAAAAAGATACTCAAAACCCTCCATAACAGAAGATTCATGGCTCATAATTACTTGTTCAGGATATTTTCGACAGAATTCTAAATATGCTCGTTCAGCTTTGGGAGGAAAGGGACCTCGAGAAGAATCTCGTTTGGGGGACATATAATAATAATATAAAAACTTGTATTTAATGTATTAGATGCTCAAACTTTTCGTGAAACAGCCCTTTCACGAAGAACTTGATTTGATCAATATTATGAGACCTTTACTCCCCTTTTTTTACTATACCTAGGAAAGAGGAAAACTGTAAAAACGTTTTAGGATCTCCTTCAACTTTTGCAAAAATGTTAACCGGAGAGGCTGCTCTTGGTTTTTCGCCTTTACTAGCAGGAGTAGGACCAAAAAATATGCAAAATCCATTACCACTTGGCCAAAATCCTATATCCCCTACTTCACAGTCAACCTGAGAGTTTTCTTCCCCCAAAGAAACAGGGATTTCTCCATACAATTCTTCTCCCCATCGTGATAGATTGACTTCAAATGGTAATGCCTCCCAAATTGCTTTACATGTCTTAGGATTCTTCTCAGTAAGTAATTTTGCCTTTATTTGACCAATCTTTTCATTTTCAATAACTATATATTCCATTCTAAACTCTCGATTTAGACAAATTTTTAATCTTAAGTAAGCAATTTTATTATTTAAACAAAATTGATATTTACTTGTCTAAATGATTTTGGAAAAAACATTGGAATTTATTGAGCAAAACTACAAAAGTCAAGGTATAGAACCTCCAATAATTTCTAAGGTTGTTATTGGTTTAGGATATACTGGAGTAGAGATTTTTACTAAGGATAATGATTCTTTTTTGGGTTTGGCTGCCACAATTCCTTCTATTACTAAAAATACCGACTGTAGTAAAATAGAATTTGCTGGGAATCTTACAGACATAAATTTATTTGATTTATTGAAATGGTCTTTGGAATCCCCTAGCATAAGAAAGATTGTAGGGTTAGCAACCTTAAATGCATGCTCACAGCATCTCATAGGCATTAAAAATAATTATAAAAAAATAGAGGGTGATATCTTGAAACACTTAGATATTGATAAAGACACCAAAATTACGGTTGTGGGATTGATGAAACCCCTAGTCAGAAATCTAGGAAAAACGACAAAATCAATTCTATTAGTAGAAGACTCACTCTCTATTACCCCAGAGTTTAAAGAGTATAAATTTAGAAAAACAATAGAGGAATTAAAAAAGGAAGATTTCTCAACAGATATTTTGTTTTGTACAGGTACAGTATTAATCAATGATACCATTGAAAAAATATTACGATTGTTTAAGGAAAAAGCTCGAAATATAGTTTTACTGGGACCCTCTGCAAGTTTGATCCCCGATGTTTTATTTGAAAATGGTGTCAATATAGTGGGTGGTATGGAAATACTTGATTCAGAAGCTACATTACGTGTGTTGCAAGAAGGAGGAGGAACAAAATTATTTAAGCAATATGGTAAAAAGTACAACTTAATAAAGGAATACCCTAATATTGAATTATAAATTTGCAAAACTTACTAACAATGACAACTGAATATACTTTCAAAATTATTATTATCGGTCCTCCTGCTGTTGGAAAATCTAGTCTTTTAAGGCGTTTTGTTGAGAATAAATTCTCATTTGATTATCAATTTACTATTGGTGCAGATTTCTTAGCTAAATCAATAGAATATGAAAAAGGAAAGCTAGCAAAACTATCAATCTGGGATGTTGGGGGACAGGAGCGATTTAAGTTTTTGCGACGTAGTTTTTATAAGGGTACTGATGGAGCCATATTAGTGTTCGATCTTTCTCGGGCAAAGACTTTCCCTGGATTGAAAGAATGGTTAACTGATATGAACAGTATTATTCAAAAAGAAATTCCTATGGTAATAATTGGAAATAAATCCGATCTTTTACCTGATGTTGGGGAAGTGATAGATCCTAAAGAACCACAAGAATTTGCTAAACAACATAACAGTTTCTATCTTACTACTTCAGCACGAAACGGTGATAATGTCGAGAAGGCATTTTTTGACCTTACTGACCGTATACTAAAAT
>JBHLOF010000064.1:0-7808 GCA_048940805.1 Promethearchaeota archaeon | reverse complement strand
TATGATTTCAAAGTGTCTAAGAGAATAAATCTTATTTTGTCGTTCTTTTATAAATGAATCGTTTGTGAAAATGTTTAAATATTTGAGTGAGATTATTTATTAAATTATATTTTTCAGATAACTCTTTTCACATCCGTTATGCCTTTGTTTATATTCAAAGTTATCATAATTGGTTCTGGGGTTGTTGGAAAAACAAGCCTTTTGCATCGATTCGTTGAAAATCAGTTTTCTTTTCGATATAAATTAACCATTGGAGCAGATTTTCTTTCAAAGACTGTAGAAGGATACCCAAAACCGAATACGACTTGTAAATTACAGATTTGGGATATAGGTGGACAAGATCGGTATAAATTCCTTCGAGCAAGCTTCTTTGATGGAGCAAATGGCGCGTTAGTCGTATTCGATCTCTCTAGACAACGTACATTTGATGAATTAGAAGAATGGCTTTCGGATCTAAGAGAGTTTGCTGGAATTGATACTCCTTTTGTATTGATAGGGAATAAGGCTGACTTAATAGAAGATATCGGTGAATCTTTTGACTTCAAAAGTACAGAAGATTTTGCTAAAAGAGAAAAAAGTTCCTTTATCTCTACATCTGCTAAAACAGGTGAAAATGTTGAAGACGCATTTTTAACCCTAACACAAAAAATGTATAAAAATGTAATTTCTAACTAGAGCGTTTAAGTCTCAAAACCGCAAAAGAGAGTAAATTAGTATAAAACTTTGATAAGTTCCTTCGTTTCATTTCATTTTTCAAATCTTCATGCTCAAAAGACAGTTCATCAAATTTCTTTTCTATTAAACTAATGTCTCTTTCAATTTCTCGTATTTCTTCCTCCAATTTTTGTATATTCTGAAGCCTTACTTTTTTCTGGGATTCATCTTGTAGGCGATTGATATTCTGGAGATGTCGTTTTGTGGGTAATTTATTTCGATTACGTTCTAATCTTTGATTAAGAGACTCTGCTTTAAGATTTAAGGCATTTCTGTTATATCTATAAAGTTTCTCCTTCTTATTTCTCTCAATATTGAAAACCTTATCATTCAATTCTCTAATCTCTTTTTTCCATATCGAGGTTTTAGATTTTATTATATTTTTAGCCTTAGATTGAAGATGTAGGATGAAATCAAAAAGGAGATGTTGTGTTTCAGGGTTATTCTTAAAATTAAAGATAGTATCATAGTTCTCAATGTTCAAAACAAAATCTTGGAGAGTCTTATATTCATTGCCATCTTTATCAAGGAGTACTGTTAAAATTTGATTCTCAATGATATATCCTTGAAACTTAACTGTAAAAATAAAGAGATAAAAATATTGGTGGTTCGCTATTTGAGCTTTTATATCTTCTGGTAAAGTATCTTTCTTTAAATCTAAAATCGTAAAATTACCTTTGAAAGAATCTATCATGCAAAAATTCAATATCTCATTAACCAGAGGATGACCTAATGCAAAAAAATCATATTCTTCTCTTTCTTTTGCAAATTCTAAATCGAATGTCCCAATATATTCATCCGGGGTGGTAAACTTATGGGGACTTAAAAATTTTTTGTTGATTTTTATTTTAGATAAGGGGTGATTAAGAGTTTCATTATGCTCGATCCCCTCTTCGAGGGATTCAAGAGTTCCATACTTATTATTACTAAGGTCGAAAAAGTTTTTAACCAGTAAATAAAGTTCATTATGAGTGAGTTTTACATCAATACAAGATGCAAGTGAACTAATCAAATTGTCCATTTGAAAGGATCTTTTATCTATCATTAAGTCATCTAATTGCATCTCGATTTCTCTTGCTCTTTGAATTTCTTCATCTAAAGTTCGATAAAATTCATTTAATCGTTTCCGTTTTTTCCCATCATCTTCAGCGAAAATCACGTTTTTGAGATCTTTTTCGATTCTTCCGATGATGGGCTCTAAAACGCCGACTGATTCTTCAAACAAGTTAATTCTCTTTATCAACGCATAAACAACATCCGTTTCAACTGTTCCTTCCATATAGAAATTATAGATGTAAATTTCTCGAGATTCTTGTCCGATTCGATCAAGACGACCAATTCTTTGTTCAAGTTTCATTGGATTCCAAGGTAAATCATAATTTATGAGAGTTCTACAAAATTGAAAATTTCGACCCTCACCTCCAATTTCAGTTGAGATTAGAATTGAAAAATCTTGGTTATTGCGGAATCTTTCAACTGCTTCATCTTTTTGGTCTTTATCTAATCCCCCATAGAAAATTTCAACAAAATAATTTGCATTATCATTTTCCAATAAATTTTTCAAAAATTTGAGTGTGTCTACAAACTGCGTAAATATGATCAGTTTTTCATTAGGATTACGAGAATAAATCTGACTGAGAATCTCAAGTAATTTATCTGATTTTGAATCATATGGAATATTCTTTAATTTTGTATAAAACTCATTAAGAATATGTTGTTGATTTAAAACATTTGAACCATATTCGATTTGTTCCTGAGTAAGTTTATCTTTAAGTTTTTCAAACATCTCTGAATCAAGAAATTCTTCTTCTGCTTCGAGTTCAAAATATTCGGGATCTTCTTCCTTAATTGCATCTATATTCAGAAAAATATCTTTGAATCTCGATATTTGTTCTAGCCTTCTTTCAAGACTTTTTAAAATTGCGTATTTCGAACTTGTTAATAGTTTCTGCAGAGTAGTAATTACAAATCCTAATCCTACATTTTCCTTACTAGGAGTTGAATTATATATTTGGGCAAGGTAGAGTCGAATTTCATTATATACCTCTAATTCCTCTTTAGTTGGATTGACCATAATAGTATGAACAATCCTTTTATTAAGGATTTCTTCAGTAAAGATATTTTTCTTTCGATTTCGTATCAAGTATTTTGAAAGTGTATGATCTTGTTCGATTCTTTTTAATATATTTAATCTTAAAGATTCATTTTTAATGTCAAAGAGTATCTGCTCTGTATTTTTGTCTCTACTTATATAATTAAGATCTTTTAGGAGTTTTATTGTATTTTTGACTTCGAAATTATTCAATTTATCAATTTGGTTAATATTGGTAATCAGAAGATTGATAAACGGCATGTTTTTGCGGAAGTGTTCAAAATCGCTATAACTAGCAAATGCTTCTGGATGGATCAATTCGATTAGAGAAAATAATTCAAAGGAGTGAAGTTGTAAAGGTGTTGCTGTTAATAAAAGTAGGCACTCTGAGTTAAAACTTAAATTTCGTGCTAATTCATAATTAAGAGTTTCTCTATATCTCCCTGTGGTTGCATTGATTAAATATCGTCTTAAATGATGAGCCTCATCAAAAATTACTATGTCCCAAGAGATGGTGGATATTAGCTCAATATATTTAGGATTCCTCGCAAATTGCAAAGAACAAATAATTAAATTGTTATAATAGAAGGGATTCTGATACATTTTGGCACTCTTGTAACTCCCGTTTCGTTCCAGTTCCTTTATCTTTTTTCCATCATATATGGTAAAATCAATATTAAATTTGTTTTGCATTTCAAATTGCCATTGCTTTACTAAAGAGGCTGGAACAATTATTATTATACGATCAGCTAGGTTTCTGGCCATCATTTCTTTTATGTATATTCCTGCTTCTATTGTTTTCCCAAGACCAACCTCATCGGCTAAGATAATCCGGGGAAAAAATTCCTCGGTTAATCGATGCGTTACATTAATTTGATGAGGCATTAATGATAAACGAGAGTTCGTAATACACTTAATTTGATAAGAAGTATAGTAAGAATAAAAGAGATAAGCCCAATATTTAATTAAGAACTGGTCTGGAGGATCTAAGGTTTTTTTTGATATTCGAAATTCAATTTTAGGAATATACTTAGAATAAATTTCAGATTCATATATTTGGGATACTTTTCCGTTTTCTGTAAGAAATTCGTATGAAATTTTTCCATCTTGAATTAAAAATTCTTGAGAATTAATTATTCCAACGCCTTGTTTGCTTTCAACTTTTTCATCTTCCTCAAAAATATAGTGAATCAAATCGATTGGATGGATGATTTTAAAAATATTATTCTTGAAAATTACCTTATATTTTGTTAAAAATTGAGTATCTATTTCATCCAGTGATTTTGAAATAGGAATTTCCAATATTTTTATAATCCTTCCTAAACCTAAATTTGGATTTAACCTATAAATAACTAGATTTCCTACATTAAATTTCTGTCCTTGGCAATATATATTAAAACACTTAGAATATCTCGATTCTAATTCTTTTTTACAGAAAGGACAATGATATTTTAAGAGATCTATTTTGGAAACCATTATCTTTATATGATATTTAATATGAAATGAAGTAAAAATTTTATCTAAAAAACTCTTGATATTAAATTAAATAGAGATTTATTGGTAAAAATGGAAGTTAAACTAACTCCAAAGGAATTAGAAATATATACAAGAATATTAAAAACCACTATGGATCTCGAAAAGAATCCTAATCAAAGTGTTGGGATTTATGTTGAGAAAAATGCTAAAGAGATACCAGAAAAGATAGCATTATATTTTGAAGATGAGAAGTGGTCATGGAAAGAGTTTAATGAGGAAAGTAACAAATATGCTAATTATTTTTTAACTAGAGGTACAAAACCGGGAGATACTATAGCATTAATGGTCGAAAATTGCCCGGATTTTCTTTTCTCCACAACTGGTATAAATAAATTTCAAGCTATTAGTGCCTTAATTAATTTTAATCAGAGAAAACAAGCGTTATTACATGCATTTAATATAGTAAATTCGAAATGGATAATTGTAACAGGGAACAATTTAAAATCATTTATGGATATTGCTGATCAGCTGCCTTTTAAAAAGGAACGAATTCTAGTTATTAATAATGTAGAAAAAATCTCACATGATTTCATAGATCTTAATCAGGAATTTGAAATAAAAAATGTTAGTAAAGAAAATCCTAATACATCCATTAACTCAATTCTAAGAGAAACCTGTTCATATATTTTTTCTTCTGGAACCACAGGGTTACCCAAAGCAATTATAATGTGGAATTTGAGGTTTATAGGTCAAACAATTTCAACTTCAATCGCAACTTGTCAGCTGAATTCTGATGATGTTATCTACATCGCTGTACCACTTTATCATAATATCGGATTTGGAATATCTTGGACGGCAGCATGGTTTACAGGTGCTGCTGTTGCACTAAGAAAACAATTTTCGGCATCAAATTTCTGGAAAGACGTTCACAAATATGGAGTAACATTTACCCCTTATGTTGGAGAAATTCCTAGATATCTTCTAAATCAACCAATATCAGACTTAGAAAAAAATCATTCACTTAAAAAGATGGCAGGCGTTGGGCTTCAAAAGTCGATTTGGGATAAATTTAAATCTAGATTTGGGATAGACCATATTTTTGAATATTATGGTTTGACTGAGGGTGCTGCAGGATTCATAAACCTAGAAGAAAAACCTGGAATGATCGGAAGGAATATCGCACCGGGCACTGAATTAGCTAAAGTGGATCCTGAAATGGGTGAATTTTTAAGGGATAAAAGTGGTTTCTGCATAAAGTGTAAGCCAGGAGAGATAGGAATGGCTTTAAATGCACTCAAAAGTGATACATTATTTACCGGATATAAAGATAAAGAGAAGACTGAAAAAAAAATAATGTATGATGTATTTGAAACGGGAGATAAATATTTCAATACAGGAGATATCCTTAAACTTCATGAAGATAATTGGTTATCATTTGTAGATCGTTTTGGGGATACTTTTAGATGGAAGGGTGAAAATGTATCGACAATGGAAGTTGAATCAATTATAAATTCACACCCTTTAGTAGAAACAAGTGCAGTATATGGTGTTTCAATTCCTAATACGGAAGGAAAAGCAGGAATGGCAACATTAAAAATAGATCCCGATAAAATTTTAGATATCGAACATTTTTCTAAATTTATCTTTGAAAACCTACCCAGTTATTCTATCCCTTTATTTATTAGAATTCGAGAAGAACTTGAATTAGTTGGCCCCTTAAAGATAAAGAAATTTGATCTACGTAAGGAAGCATATGATATTACAAAAATTCAGGATGTATTGTATTTTTGGGACCATAATTCAAAGCTTTATAAAGAATTTAATAATGTAAAATATAAAGATTTAATAAATGGTAAAATTAAAGTATGAGTTAATTTGAAAATGACTGAAGTTGGAATTAAGCCTTCGTATATTGGTAAAAATGAAAACTTAAAATTTATTGTCCCACAGGAACTTTTTACAATGAGACTAAGGTCAGAGGACAAAATAGATCGTGAAGTTTCTCAAAAGTATAGTACTTATCTTCAAAATACATATAAAGGTTTTCAGGAAGCTAGAAAGACTAAGTATGGAAACGAAACCAATAACAAAACTAAGACAACATCAGAATTTTGGGAAGATTTTGAAGAAAAGGCAAAAGAGATGGGAGTTAATCTTATAGGATATACTCCGATTCTTGAAGAGTTTGTTTTTTACAACCTACAAGTGTATGGAAAGAATGCGATCGTACTTGGAATGGAGCTGCTGTGGGATAAGATTAAAACAGCTCCTAGTATATTTTGTAGTATTGAAGCTTTTCGGGTGTATTATGAATTAGGAGAAATCTGTATTCAGCTAACAGAGTATCTCAAAGAGCAAGGATATAAGAGTGAAGCGCATCATCCCTTTGGAGGTAAATTTCTATTTCCACCTCATGCGGTTGCAGCTAATTTAGGAATCCTGGGGAGAAATGGTCTTGTAATTACACCTGAGTTTGGACCACGGCAAAGATGGGCCATTATCTCTACTGATGCTGAAATTCCTTCTCCCGCTACTAATGATTTAACAGCCTTAAAAGATTATTGTAAGGAGTGTGGTGCGTGCATTAGGGGTTGTAAGGGAGATGCTGCTTATGAAGAACCAATTTATCATGATGATTCCCCAGCAATAACTCACATTGATCGATCGAAGTGTATCGATAGCTTAATAAATAACAACTATTGTAGCTATTGTTTGAAGGTTTGTCCTCAAGGAAATCCTAATTCGGTCAAATAATAAACCTAATGCGATATAAGCATATATAAATTTTTTATCATAAAATCATAATCGTTATATTCAAATTATAATAACATTTTAGATAAACAGTACTATAATCTTAATTTTGTTAGGAAATTATGACTGAAACTGATAAAAAAGCAACTGGAGATAAAATAACTAGTAGCGCTTCGATAGAATTGCTGAAAAGAGTAAATACTGCGGCAAATTACTGTTACTCTTGCAACCGGTGTAATAATGTCTGTCCAACCGCATTTCTTGATATTTTTTACCCGCGTAGCTTAATTATGGATTTAACTTTTTCCACTCCAGAAGAAGCTTTAGAAAAAAATGATATATGGAAATGTCTTACATGCGGATTATGTTCTGAGTATTGTCCAATGACGAAGGAAGAAATTGGTGTTAATTTTACTAAAATCATAAAAGATCTTCGGTCCTTAGCTTCAGAATATCAACCACTACAAGATGGTTTATTAAGTTGTAACCATGAGAGAGTATATTCAAGCTTACCTAAATTGATGGCTGAAGATAAAATTAAATTTACTAATAAAATTGGATTTTTAGAAGGAACAGGATTAAAAGTATCAAATAAAGGAGAAATCGGTTATTTCATGGGTTGTGTTCCATTCTTGACAGGTACGGCGCCGTGTGTGGTTGGTTGTCCAGCAGGAGTGGATGTTCAAGGATATGTATCTCTAATTTCAGAAGGAAAATATCAGGAATCAATCGATTTAATACGGGATAAAAATCCATTACCTTATTTATGCGGTAG
>JBHLOF010000167.1:0-5772 GCA_048940805.1 Promethearchaeota archaeon | reverse complement strand
AAGATGAATGGGTCATTATAGATTCAGCCATCCATTCGAGAATTGCCTTAAAAATTATGGATTTAATGCCTGAATTTGCGGATGTAAAAGAAATTAAGAAGGAGGTTTCATTTGGAAAAAGTAGACTAGATTTTACTCTTGATGGGGTTCCTTTAGAAGTTAAAGGTTGCACACTAGTTAGAAACGGACTTGCTTTATTTCCTGATGCGCCAACAGAAAGAGGAACTCGTCATGTTGAAGAAATTATTAAACACAATGGAATAATTATGATGCTGATATTGCGTAAAGCTAAGGAGTTTGCCCCTAATCGAAAAATAGATCCAAAATTCACCGAGAAATTGGTGGAAGCGAGGAATAAAAGCATTAAAATTATCCCTGTTCAACTAAAGTTTGATGGAAAAACAATATTTTATAATGGGAAAGTTGCTTTAGCAGATTTCTAACTTATTGACAGTTATATTATTAATGATAATCTTCATTACATATTGGACAATTTTTTGTTTGCTTAATATTGAAATTTAGAGGTAAAACTAAATCCTCTGCTACGTCCAATATGATATCCATTTGAACTTCTGTAATAACTGGATTTGTTCTAAAATGGTGATTCACTATCTGTTCAAGTGCCTTAAGATTTAATCCAACAACAAGTATGCTAATATTCTTATTTCCACTTAAGCTAAATGCGTTTAAAAGATAAGGACACTTTTTTATCATTTGTAAAGATTCCTGAGGATTATTTGTTTGAATGTCAACTCTAGCAAAACATAAATTCTCATTCTTAAGTGTTATCCCTGCTTGATATTTTAAAACACCAAATTTTATAAGTTTTTTAATGCGCATTCCAATAGTTGGTTGACTACGCTTAACATATTCTGCCATCTGAGCATGGGTAAGATGAGGTTTTTTCTGTATAAGTTCCATTATCTGACAATCAATCTCGTCAATACCCATTTTTTCCCTAAACATTTAAAATCGCTTCGTTCACTCCTTAAAAATCCATTTATTTACCTTTTAGATATACTACTTTATTATAGGTAAATATGAAACTAATAAAAATAAAGGGGCAAAAATTACTTTTTTTTTGAAGAATATAGAGAAATCTACTGGTTGAGGTCGGTATTCAATGGACTAAAAACTATTTATTATAAAGGGAAAATTATTCTATCAAACTTCTAGAAATATATTAGAAATTCTAAAATTCACTTGAATTGATCTCATAATGTTTTTATTAATTTTTCTAGTGTGTTTAATACTATTCAGCATTGCTATGATCATTGTTTATGTAAAAAAATATAGAAATCTTCCTGTTGATGTTTGGAAACCTGGTGCTGCTTGGATTCGAGCTTTGATCTATTTTTCTTTTTGCAACATTATCATAACAGTGTCTGGTACTCTAGAACAAATATTGATCCAACCCCTATTTACAATCGAGCAAATAACAAATATGTGTTGGATAATATACTGCATAATTTGTTTTAGTTATGCCTTTTTTGCATATTGGATTGTATGGTCTCGTATCACACTAACATTTGATCGTAGATTTTATCTAGTGTCTGAGATCCTTTTTGGTGTGATATGGGGTTTTTCTACGGGAGGACTGTTACTTACTTTTTTTCATTTGTGGAGCCTTACTGGTACTGCCAATTGGGTATTATATATTCTTAGTTTTGTAACTATGGGGATATGGCAATATTTTATACAGGATTATTTCTGGGATGTGTATGTTAGTCCCGAACACGATACGCCAAAAACAATTATGATCAAAACTTTCCTATGCCATCTCCCAAATTTGCTGATTAGCTTAGGATTTCTTACAATCTGGAAAAATTATTTCATTTTTGTTTCAATTTTTATTGTTGCATTAGTAGCATCAACTATTTTTCAAAAATTTCCAGTTCCTTGGGCAAAAGGACATTTTCATGCACCAATGACTAAACGGGGAATTGGTGGATTATTAAGGGGTTCGGGTTATTTGGGGGAGATCAAAAAAGAAAAATCAACAAGAAAATCCTAAATCAAGAATAAATAAAAAAAAATCGAGATTTTAAGTCAGTTCTAATATTAATAATGATCGTGGATTTTCTAAAATTTGTCCGCCAACATTATTCAATGCTAAAGCATGATCAGGATTAATATCGACGTATGATTTCCAATACACTTCCACTAGATATGTTCCCGCAGATAAGGAACCAGTAAGGTAAGTAACGCAAAAATTGATTGGAATTATTCTTGTTCCTGTTCCATCTTTATAATATGCAATTGAATAGGATTGGTTTCCATAACCATTTACTAATATGGAAATATTATAAGAACAACCTCCAGAATAAGGTGCTCCTAATACCAAATAAAATATAGCATTAAAAGTTATTGATATCTTTGAGTTTTCCTGAATCGTAATTGAAGCCTCCGTATCAGGTATTTTCTGATAGGTTATATTATCATAATATATAATCCCTTCCGTATCAAATTCAGCGTAGACCGATTGTAAAACGATCCCCTCATCCTGTTGCATGTTTGGATATACCAAAGGTAATACAAAAAATGATAATCCACTTATAATGATTACAGAAAGTGCTACACTTGCTATAATACCACCTACTAATCCTTTTCCAGACATGATAAAAACTCCAGTTTTTGGTTATATATACTTTGGATTATGGATTAATAAGATTTAGATTATATTTGTAAGAATTTTTTTTATATAAAAATAAAACCTCTATACTATTTTCAGATTTGTACTAATGAAAATGAAAATTAAGACGCGATTACGAAATCATATTTTAATATCAGATTTTGGGGAGATCCTCATCTTTGAACTTCCCTTACATTTCTGTCAGTTTTTTAAATAACTTCAAAGCAACTTTCAAGTCGAAAGAAAGGCGACTAATTTTTTATAAATAAAATCAATTAAATTATAAATTGTGAAAATTATACATAATTATAGGAAATAAATTAATTGTTGAAAAGAAAAATGATATCCGAAAAATTAAAGCTTGATGATATTGATAGGCAGATAATTTCACTTGTACAAGAGAATCCCGCTCTAACTCACACGGAAATAGCGACAAAGATAAATAGATCGCAGCCTACCGTTGGAATGCGCATTAAAAAGCTAGAAAAGAGCGGAATCTTGCAATTTCAACCTGGAATTAATTTTAAGAAGGTTGATCTTCATTTAGCCACTGTTGAGCTTAAGACAAAAAACCCGGAAGAAATTATGTCAATGGCACGTCATTGTCCTTTCATGCTTAATGCATTTAGATTAAGCGGTGAACATAATATTTGTATCCTTTTAGCCAGTTCAAAATTACAAAAACTAGATAACATCGTAAATTATCATTTCAGAAATAATCCTCAAATTTCGAATTCTTCAATGGAAGTTGTTATTGAAATCGCTAAGGATTTTATATTACCTATTGATTTTGATTCAGAGGATCACGATCCTACTATTGAAGAGGGATGTGGTAAAAATTGTAAATATAAGATTGCTAAAGCTAAGGGACTAGAGCCGTAGCATGATCATTCTATAGATTTTCTGTCCCATATATTTAATAAGCTTTAATCTTTTTTGTAAAATTTAGATAGAATGAAAAAGGATAAACTATATTATTCTTCATTTGATTCTTCTGTATCCTGACCGAATTTAAATTTTGGTAAATCTGCTTGCATTTGACAATTCGGTCCGCAATACCTCCCATCGAAGTTTTCTATTTGGAAATCAATCGGGACTACAAAATCATGAATAGATTCTATTAAGATGTTCGTTTTGACGTTGATTACGTTTGGATCCCGTCTGAAACAAAGATCAATTAATTTTTCGATAGTCTGTAAATCTGATGCGGCAATAAAACAAAGAACATTAAATTCTCCAGAAATCTTGAATGCATGATTTATAAAGGGGCATGATTCAACTTTTTTAACGATTTCTTCAACATCCTTGGTCGAAATATAAACTATCGCAACTTTTATGTCAACTTGTTTAATGTTGAAGCCAACTTGTTTTGTAAGCAGGTGTTTTCTCTCTAATTTAATTATTCGCGCACCCACAGCTGGTTGAGATTTTTCAATCTCTTTCGCTATGTCAGAATGCGTGATATCAGGATCTCGCTCTATCATTTCGATTATTTTTTTATCATCATCATCAATGCTCAATAACTCATTGAAGCTTTTTTTTTTCATATCCATCTTTAATCAAAACAACCTAGTAATTTAAACTTAGTTTTAATGAATATAAATCTTTATAAATGCTTATATTATTTTCTAAAGCAAAAAGACATGGAACATTAATAGGATAAAGATCAGGTTTAAAGTTGTAAAATTAACAATAGTAGAAATTAATAATTTCTTTCCCATAGCTTTCACAAAATGACATTCAATTGATATTTCTTCTTATTTATAGCACACTTGTAAATATATTAGTAATTATTATTATTAGAGCGAATCCTACTAACCCGATTAGAAATTTTACTGGTTTTCCCTTCTCTTTTTCAGGGATAACTTCCCTTACAATGACATACAAAATCACGCCACTGATAAAAGAATAGAAGATAAACAAGAGTTCCAAATTTATAGGCCAAATTATTTTTAGAATTAGTCCAAATATTATCCCTGTTAGTGCGGAACTATAGGAGACATATTTAATACTAGACTTTTGCTCATATTTTTGTTCTTCATAAATCTCTAGATCTGAAAATATAAGATGCGCTTCTGACCTTTGAGAAATTACAGTTCGTAAAAGAGCATATACAAAAAAGAGAATACCTCCTACAATTTCAATCACCAATAATCCTACCAAAATAATACCTACAAAAAAGTGATAGAAATAATCTGTGATGAGTCTGAAGCGTGATAGTTCCTTATTAATTTTGTTTTGGATTTTAATTTTATAGTTATTTATTTCTCCTTTCATTTCATCTTCCTTTTTATTTAATTCTGTTAACATTCTAGCTATGTCTTTTAATGCGAGTTCATCTAAATTTTCGTGAGTTAACTCTTCTGTGAGTATTTTTTCAGTATTATGTTCAACAGTTTCTAATATTTGTTCTTTCATCATTAATTTCCTCATTTTGTTTTGTGTTTTTATCTCTACTTTCTGCAAAATAAATTTTTCCGATACATGAACAGTTGCGAATCCAATTAAAACAAATAAGTATTCAAATAAATTTAAGTCAAAAGGAAAAGCTGGTAATCTTTTTGCAATTTCAGGAAGTACAATTAAGAAGAAATAGGATACTGATATTCCTGCAATTAATGAAGCATGTACTTTAATAAGTTTATTTTCATAATAATCTGCAATAAAAAATAGAATTCCAAATGGAATAGCTATAAATGCTATAACAACTAAACTAACACTCATTAATATTGAAAATAGATTTAAAATTTATTAAAGTTGTAGTAGTAACCTAGAATTATAATATTTCTAATATTTTAAAGTAGATAAGTGCTGTACAAGAAAATACTATTAGGTGAATAATAATCCAGTTTCTAATTATAACATCAACCGAAGATAAGGCTTCAATGAATATAAGAGAAAATCTGCTAAATATAACTGATAATAAAGATACAAATTTCATCTGGCATGAAAATCCAATAATTAAATTAGAAACCAAATCTAATGAAAGTGGAATATTTTTAGGACTTACTAAGGAGCCTTTAATTTTTTTAAATGACCTAAAATTAGATAATAGAGAGCTAAGTCCGGATTTTCTTATCTTTGCTAGCCGCCATACTTCAAAAACAGCACGTCCAGCATTTCTAGTGCATACAACTGGC
>JBHLOF010000063.1:23944-25296 GCA_048940805.1 Promethearchaeota archaeon | reverse complement strand
GTTGATAAGGATTGTCTTCCTGCTATTCAGGAAGTAATTAATGATTTAAACTTTCAAAATAACGAAATTTTCGTAGTTGATAAAGATATTAAACATGATTTTATCGATCTCTCAGCTGAATTAGAAAAGGAACCCGTCAAAAACCCAAACACAGTGACTGAGTTTATAGTAGGTGATGTTTGCAGTTATATCTATACTTCAGGTACAACTGGCTTTCCTAAAGCAGTGATGATCAAACATAGAAGTATTGGGAATTATTATGCATATGGATTGATGTTAGAAGAAAACGATATTGTGTATAATCCCCTACCGCTTTATCATTCTCATTCAAATCAAACCTGGAGAGCTATACTATGCAAGGGTGCTACAATGGCTTTAAGAAAACGTTTTTCGGCTTCAGAATATTGGAAGGATATTAAAAGATTTAACGCTAATGCCACTGCATATATTGGTGAATTACCACGGTACCTGCTTAACCGACCGAAATCAGAATACGTCCCTGGACCTTTAAATAAAATGTTTGGATTAGGACTACGGAAGGATATTTGGGAAGAGTTTCAATCTCGTTTTAATGTTAAACATGTTAGAGAATTTTATGGGGGAACTGATTTCGGGGTTCCTCTGTTTAATGTAGATGAAGTTCCGGGATTTGTGGGACGTGACATCTTACCTATGGTGGAAATTATAAAAATTGATCAAGATACGGGAGAATTTTTTAGAGATGAAAATGGATTTTGTGTAAAATGTAAACCGGGAGAAGTGGGCATGTTAGTAATTAACATCCCAGATCTTTCAGAATATACCTTGTACAAAGATCATGAAAAAACACTATTAAAAGTGTTAAGAGATGTGTTTGTAAAAGACGACGCCTATTTAAAAACAGGAGACTTGCTTCAAGTTCATGAGGATAACTGGGTTTCATTTGCAGATAGATTTGGTGATACATTTCGATGGAAAGGTGAAAATGTGTCAACTCTGGAAGTAGAATCCATATTAAACAATTTCTCAGCTATTCAGTTATGTAACGTATACGGAGTAGGTATACCAAACACTGATGGAAAGGCGGGAATGGCAGCTATCCAACTAGTTAAAGATACGGATCTTGATTTTGAACAGTTCTCTGACTTTGTCATTGAGAATCTTCCCCATTACTCTATACCCATTTTTTTACGAATTAAGGATAAGCTAGAATTTACGGGAACACATAAATTAAGGAAAGTCACTCTCCGAAAAGAGGGATATAATCCCGAAGAAATAAATGAACCATTATTTTTTTGGGATAGTTCTGCAAAAAAATACAAGGTCTTAGATATAAAAGAGTATCAAAAACTAGTAGGAATCGCGGTTAATGC
>JBHLOF010000063.1:0-23844 GCA_048940805.1 Promethearchaeota archaeon | reverse complement strand
ACATTTATGACTGTTCCAGAAGCATATAAAATCTTAGGGATGGAACCCCCTCCAGAATGATTTTCTTAGTCTATTCAAATCCTATTTTTTTTTATTTTTTTATTGATCTTTTTTAAGGTTTTGTATTTGTTAAGGTTTTATATATCCCATATTATTATTATCTATGTGGGATGGTTGAGTTGATAAATAAAAATCACCTTACAAGCTTCACTTTATCACAAAGGATAATAGAGGATTGCGTGGTTTTATGGGATCAAGATTTTATTCCATCAATCGACCAACTAGAATATGACTACGGGATACGCGACATCGAAGGTCGCTGTTTAGATCCTGTTTCATATTATCGGTTTTGGAATGCTGTCGACCATCTTTCAGGATATGGATTCATTACTGTTGAGCAAGATTCTTACATGATAAAAAGGATTTCCAAAGGCACCCGAAATATTCCTGAAAAACTAACGTTTGAACAGTTTTGGGCATTAAAAGATTAATTCCTTATCCCCAAGATAGAGATCCGAATTTTTATTTAAAAACTCTCAAATTACTCTTTATTCACCTTAATAACACTTTGAAGGCGAACTATGAGACTTAAGATAATGAAAAGATTAGGAATCCTTTACCACTTGATAAAAGGATGGTAACAAATTCTACCTTTTTTTCTTTTTATAAGTAGATTTTACTGAAATACTAGGATGGGAGTTAAATTACAAAGTCTAGTCACTCAGAAAATTATTGGTTACCAAGATTTAGCTGGTTCAATCATCGCTATTGATGCGCCTAATATAATACTGGGATTATTCAATTTTGTTAGAAAGAATCCTGATGGAACTAATGCGGGGTTAATCTTGGATAGAACTCAGAGACCGATTTCTCATCTATATGGGCTTTTATACCGCATCAATTTTCTTTATAGTAAAAAGATTTTCCCTTTATTCTGCTTTGATGGTCGAATCTCCGAGATGAAAAGAAATATTACTAAAGACCAGCTTAATGACTTCAAATTTGCTCAAAAATGGTATGATGAAGCAATAAAATCGGGACATCGAACTATTGCAAGACAAATTGCATTAGGGAAAGATTACTTATGGCACAATATTATTATTGAATCAAAACAATTATTGGGGGCTTTAGGTGTTCCCTATATAGAATCCCCTGCTTCAGCAGAATCTCAGTGTGCTTACTTAGCTAAACAAAGAGTCGTTAACTATTCTAATTCTCAGGATTACGATTCCTTATTGTTCGGGTGCCCTGATTTGCTCCAGAATCTCTCTAAATCGTTGAAAAAAAAGGTGCAAGGGAAGTGGTCTTATACTAAAATCACCCCTCAAGTAATAAGTCTTAAAAAAATGCTAAGACAGTTGGAGATTTCCCAATTCCAATTGGTTGACATAGGGATGTTAATTGGAACAGATTATTTTCCTGGAATCAATGGTATTGGTCCAAAGAAATCCCTAACTCTTATTAAGAAATATAGTCAACTCGAAGATATTATTACCAACGAACATGATACATATAATTTTAGTAATTTAACCCAAGATCTTATTATGAAAATAAGGAAATTATTCTTATTTCCTGAAGTGAATAAATCAACAAATGATATTCACTGGAATTATCCTAATAAATCAAACGCGTTAAAATTATTATGTGAAAAGCATTTTTTAAACAAGGAGCGTGTCGAGAACACCTTATCCAAATTACAAGTAAATTATGAAGTATGTAAAAACTATTTTAAAACGAAGAAAAAAATGCGACGATCTATCCAACTTACCTTAGATTCTCTTGGATAGTATTTTTTGTTTATATATGGAAGTAAATAGTGGATCTAATGACGATCAAATTTTAAATAGTTATCTGAGTAATTATGACTCAAGTTGAACGCAATTTTTACGTCGATAAGGCTCCTATTGTTAATCGTACTATCTTTGAATTTCGTCGTGAAGTAAGAAATACGATACTGCATTGCTTATTTCGTGATTATTCTTTTTTTACTCCTCTTCAAGAGATAAAAGAAATTCCGATTATTGATCTACGAGGGATTGCTGGGACTACTAAGATTCCCATGAGGGTTGTTAACTCTGTTGTAAGCAAGTTTTTAGCCGAATTAAAGCATATTCATGAATTTTTTAAAAGTAATACTGTTTCTTATACTCCTTTTAATCACTTACGCAAGATGTATATTTATTTGCACAGATTCAATCGTTTTGCCCCTGTGTTTGATTATCAACGAGCAAAGCAAAATGCTCAGATTTTAGAGAAAAAATTAAACCTCCTCTGTTTTTGGCCTCAATTTATGACTCAGATTGCAGTTGTAATATATGTAACCGATTTAAACGATCTCAAATTTGAAAAAAAAATAAAACAAACTAATATAAGAGCTCTATGTGGATGTAGTGCATACGCATTTCATAGAACAAGAAATAAAATTGGACTCACATAACTGTGAATCGCTTGATTAATGGGAACTAAATGTTTTGCACAAACTCTATTGCCGTACCATCTGGATCAAAGCAAGTTACAATTCTAATTAATCCTTGTCCGGGCATATTAGGAACCAGATCAACATATTGGGGAGGGCTGATAAATTTTACACCCTTCTCCTTTAATTCATTATATGTTTTATCCACATCATCTACCCCCAAAGCCATTCGAGGCATACCCACATTATTCAATTTTTCATAGGGTTTTCCCGTAGAAGGGGGGTTAATCCATTGAAGAAGATCGATGACAGTTGCTCGTTTATCATGACTAAATCGAATAAGATAAGCTTTCCACTCTGCGGTTTCCCCTAATCCCAGTCCTGTTCCCACTCCTTCACTTTCAGCTTGCCACATTCTTCCGCCAACCATATGCCCTCCTAATAAGTCGCAATAAAATTCTTTAGATTTTTCTAGATCTGAACAAACTACATTTATATGAACAATTCCGGTTATCATAAAATTACCTCTTTTTGACTATTTTAATCTTAACATCTTTAAATCTCCCTTATAATTCTCATATCTAAACCTTTTATCAATTTCAACTTTCGAGGGGGTGTTCGGTAAAATTTTACGTTAGGATAACCAATAGTGAAAACTCCTATCTTATTTCCTCGAACTTTTGCTAATCTTTTTAAGCTTGGATTTAAACCCAAAGCTATAGATGCCCACGCATTCCAACATGTACCTAAACCTAATGAATGTGCCATTAATCTTCCATACGTAATTATATTCCCTATGTTCATATCTTCAAGCTCGCTCATAAAAGAGGAAGCAACAAAGATGACATGGGGTGCATCATAAAATATGGGGGCTTTAAATAATTTTTGTAAATTAGAAAATCTTTCACCATATAAAGCATTAAGAGGAGGATTCTTCGAAAATTCCTCAATAATACCCTCTGAAAGAGCAATTATTATGTCTTGATCAGACAAGATTGAAAAAGACTCAGAACGCATATTACGACCTGTGGGAGCATATCCCATTGCTTCAAATACCTTTTTTAGAACGCTAGCAGGTACTTTTTCTTTCTTGTAGAGCCGAATTGATCGATGTGCTTTAAGAAAATTCATCATAGGTTCTTCAGAAATAATAGTTTCAGGATTATTAAAACCCTCAAAGGTGTAGCTTTCACCCATATCTTCATAAATAACAGCATCTTCAGGACATCTGGCAATGCAATGACCACATCTGATACATTTTTTATCAATATCTTGAAATATAATTTTATCTTGCTCGCTTTCGTTAAATAAATACCTTGGACAGGTTATTATACATGTCCTACAATTACTACATAAGTCATAATCAATTCCTAATATTGGCATTATTCTCTAAACTTAGTCATTTGATTTTCTGTATAATTATTCCATTTTTTGATATTTTATATTATTGCATGAGTATTTTTATTTGTATTTACGACATATGCTTAGGAATATATATTCAACAATTCAAGTGCTTTTTTTCTTTATAAATCCAGATAAAAAGTACGAAGTATGATAGACCATATACCAAAAGTGTTGTATAAAAACAAAATAACTGCTGTGTTGGATGATATCCGATATAAATATGGCAAACTAACAAGAAAAGGATATATTTACGGGATCATCGCAATAGATCAAGATGCAAAAATTATCGCTATTGATTCTCGATTTGACCGAAAACTAAATTATTGGGATCTAAGCTCGATAGGGGCTGCCTTATATGGAGTAGCACGACAGGGCCAAGATTTCTTTGAAACTGAAAATCTCGAAAGAGCAACTATCATCTATAGTGATATGCGATTATTCGTAAAGACAATTGGAGAAGTCTCTATTCAAGAAAAAGGGAAACGCGATATCCTTATTGTTGTTTTATCTGACAATGATGTTAATCTCGGGGTGATCTTTTTGCAGTTAAGTAATTTTGCGATGAAAATCAAGAAGGAAATTGAGGAAAATCAACTAGCAAAGAAAACGATGAAAATGTCTGAGAAAGAACTGAAGAAACATATTAAAGAGCTTAAGAAACAGATTTTTTCCGATAAATTAGGAACCATTTCGTAAGAATTTTAATTATACAATATTAAATGGTGGGAAAATGGAATTGCAGAAAGATAAGAGTCAGTTAGAACTCGGTAATGATTTTGATTTTAATGATAGGAGTAATATGCTCCAGTTTAAGATTGTATATTGGGGTCCGGGAGAAAGTGGGAAAACTACTAATTTTTTAAGATTACGGGAAAAATTTGATCTATTACGTCTTTCTAAAGGATATTCTATTGAAACAACTGAAGGGAGAACTTTATGGGAAGACTCTCTTTATCTTTTGTTCGATTTTACTTTACATGACACTAAATTTAATATAATAACGCATGTTGTTACATGTACAGGACAAGAACGGTTTTTATCGACTAGAGAATATGTTTTAGATGGAGCTGATGGGATTGTATTTATTGGGGACTCTGATCCAGAGAAATTGGAGCAAAACAAAAGAAGCTTTCGAGAACTAATAAGCTTTGCTTCTGCCAAAAATGTACCATACCAGATTCAGTTAAATAAACGAGACCTTGGGAACGCAATTGAGATTAATAAATTTAAAATTGCCCTCGGGTTACCATTGGTTGAGTTTTATCCCGATGGTTCAAAAGTAGTTTACCCCGCAGAAGCTTTAAATGGGAAAAACATTATTGAGTGCTTTAAACAAATTGTACTCCAAGTTATATTTGACTATTTTAAAGATTAATTTTGAAAAAGCGAGGAGAGGGAAATCGATACAGAAACAGATTTTATAACACCTGAGTTTCTGAATGTTTTATTTTTTCAACAGAAAAATCTAGTTATATTTCCATATGTTGACCTTAAACATCTTCACGCGCTTGAAATTTTTGCTGTAGGGCATAATATCGTAGATTTAGAATCCACTGCACTTCATAATCTGAAAAAAATCTTGGAATTTGAGTCAACTAATTCTTACTCCCAGGCTCCTTCTCTCTATTTTATCTATAATTTAGATAAAGATAAAGTAAAAGAGGTTATGACTCTCGAAAATATCAGATGTATATTAAACACTGGTGAGAATGTGACTGAATTGGCAAATGGTAGTAAATTTGTGTTTTTTAACAAAAAAAGCACCCAATTTCTTAATTTAGAAGAATCTGATTTAAGTTATGAAGAATATCTTATTTCCAATTCAGGGAATAAAGAAATATTGAAGGATAATATTCAAAAAATAAAAATAACAGCATCCCTGATTTTTTCTGAACTCACTCAAAATAACTCATTAGACTTAATTCCTCAGTTATTAAAAGGATATGACAAAAAATATTGGAAAAAAATACTAAATTTTACTGGTAATTACTTCGATATAAAAATTCCAGAGATTCCTCAATTAAAACTTTCAGGAGATATTCAATCTAATCATTCTACAGAGGATGAGTTTCAAGATTTTTCTGAAGAATATAATATCCTAGTATCCAAAAATAGAAATATCGGCAAAGAATTTATTCAACTCCTCCATGATTATCGCAGTAAAAGAGTTAACTCCTCTCATTTAGGATTAGAACAGCTTTTTAATCCTTTGGAATTGTATAATTACTTGAGAAACCATCACTGGAAAGAAGGTATGCCTGAAGAGTTTATAAGAGAGTGGTCCGAAATGAAATTATCTCAATATAAACTCACTGAATCAGATTATGATGATTTTGAATCAATCATAAAAATATTTAACTTAAAACCTCTTAAATCAACCGAAACAAAAAAAGCCAAGGTAGAACAAAATATATCTGAAAAATTTAATATTCCATTCAAACCTGAGATCCCCTCTGTAAAAAATTTCGCTGAATTTAAAAGGTGGCTACTAACTGTTCTTGAGATGATTGAACACCGGATAGGTATTATTCCAACATTAAATAAGCGAAAATTCCAAATAGAAGCTCCCATTTTATCAGAACAAAATAAAAATCTAAGAAGATTAGTTGTTGATATTACTAATCTTTTACATCAAGATTTAGATTTACAAGACAGATTGAAAACTCGTAATATCATAAATATTAGGGATTCCCTCCTTTCGAAGGGATTTGATCCTTTCTTTATAGCAGATGCTTCTACATTGCATAATGTTGATGATAAAGATCAATATAGAATACTAGAAAAAAATAATGTTATCATTCAAGCCCCCGCTCGAAGAACTGCTGATAAGTATGTATTAAAATATGCCCAAAAGTGGAATTGTCCTTTCCTTACAAATGATATGTATAAAGAATATTGGAATGAATTTGGGAAAGAATGGATTTTTAGAAACAGGATGACCTATATGTTTATTGAAGGAGAATTAATACTTGATTAACATTCAATATTGATTTTATTCTTTTCAATTATCCATGAATCGATTAAAAACGTTTGTGAGGTATCCTTTTTAAGAGAATACTGAGATTTGATGGTAGATTTTGGAAACCAATTCTCTGCTCCATTGTTTAATTTAAGAAGTACAGCTTTTTCAGTCTCCCCCGCAATTGTACCTTCAACCTTCTGAAGTTTATTATCACTATCTATTTCCTCTATTACTGTGAGTTCAGGTACCTTTTGTTTTTTAGAATCATTTTTCTCTGTATTAACCTGAGTATTGGGGATCTCAGAAGCTGTAGCAAATTCAATTTTCTCTTTAAGCAAATGTAAAAGCAATAATTTCAAAATTTCAATTTGGGCAAAAGTTAGCATCTTAGGATAATCTCCCACATTAAACCAGATTTTGCTTTCTCCTTCCCAACTGACCGAAATTTGTGTTTTATCCTCATTAAAACTATGAACCGTTGACCAAGATTTCATCTTCTTTTTCAACACTTCGAGAATCATTATTACTTCTTCTAGGCCAAGTTTAATAGTTTTACCTTCTCTGGTTGATAATTTTTCCCATGAGCCGTCTCCCTTTTTCTTAATGAACTTCATAAATATAAAAGGTTCACATTTAGAAGAACTCTGAATAAACATACCTGTGGATTGCCCAAAAAAGCTTTGACTATGAGTATCTACTATATTTTTTCACCATTTTAATTTGGTAATATGATCTTAATTCGTTCAATCTATATAAAGAAAAAGAGAAAACTGATTTTTTGAAATAAACAATGAATTTAAATTAGATAGAAATCCAAAAATTTCCATTGTCTATTCATTTAAATCAGTGATACATCTTCTTTTTCTCGAGTCTTATCTTAAATAAACAGGGGTTAAAGGATCTCATGAGATATTTTAATGATTCTCATTTGATAACTCAAAAATCATGAAATATAAATTATTGAATTATTTACTTCCGAAAATTGAATCGAAATCTGAATCATTTGCCCACAAAATAATAAAAAAATTAATATATAAGAAAATTTTAGAGAATAATCCAAGCATCATTGACGCATCTCTGGAAAAATATTTCGAATCTCGACGGGCGGATGTCTATTTGAAATTTGATACAGGACAAGAAGTTGCTATTGAAATCCAAAATTCCCCAATAACCTCCAAAGAAATCACAACTCGAACAAAAGATTATAATAGAAGGGGAATATATGTTCTCTGGGTCTTATATGGCGATGGGAGATGTGTAGGGGCTCCTAAAAATCCTAAGCATATTAAAAATGTGAAAATTTCTCCAGCTGAAATGCGATTGCATCAGCTATATAGAGGGAGAGTCTATTATGTGACCATTAAGTATGAACAGGAGAAAATTACAGCAACATTACCATTTGGGCTCCATTTTACTAATTCTGACAATATTGCTCCCATATTATTTAGGAAAAGGTTTGAATCCTTTTTTGTGCGAAATGTGAACTATACATATATCCCTAATTGGAATATATTGTGTACCCTCTATAACAATTATAGAATTGCACGTTTTTACGACCGAAATGCGAAATCCACCTTGGTAGAAAACTTAAGAGTATTTGCAAAACGAAACAATCTCTTTCGAAACCAATCCTTTAAGAAATCAAAAAGTACGAAAAAAGTATTCAAGGTTATATGTTCTTTGTTTGGTGATGAATACGGGAAGTATTTTATCATAAATGCGCTACAGTCATTAATTAGAAATAAAGAGTTAATATTATCTGAGAAATATTTAACTAAGTTTGAGAAGAAACTGAAAAAAAATGCTCAAACCAAACTTAAAAAATTGAAATTATAAGAAAGATCACGAGTCTAGCTATACCTCATTACAATTCTTGCTCGAAGCCTTTTTTATTTGTGTCAAATTTTAGATAATAATTGCTAAAATTTTTTCAGAAGAATTAAAAAAATGACATCAACAGAAGGGAATTCAAGTACTTCGTTTCCAGAAGCGAAGATTTTGGATGTAAACCTTACAAATAAAACAATCTCTAAAAAAGAACTCCCCGGTGATATATATAGACTATATCCAGGAGGAAGTGCCTTAGGAGTGTATTTGATGCTGCAAGAAATAAAACCTAATATAGATCCTTTGTCACCAGATAATTTACTCATCTTTGCTGTCTCTCCATTTGCAGGATTACCTATTAGTGGTATGAGTCGCTTAACAGTTTCAACAAAAAGCCCATTGACCGGAGGATGTGGTGATTCACAAGCAGGAGGTGATTTTCCTGCATTCTTAAAAGCAAATGGATACGATGCTATTATTTTCCGAGGAAGAGCAGAAAATCCAACCTATATTTATATTAATGGGGATAAAATTGAATTAAAAGATGCAGCAAACATTTGGGGTAAAGTTACAGGAGAGGCTGAAGAGATAATTAAAAAAGAAATTGGAAGCGATAATGTTGAAATTGCCCAAATAGGCCCTGCTGGGGAAAATATGGTGAAATTTGCTTGTGTTATAAATAAAAAAACTCGAGCAAATGGAAGAAATGGTACTGGGGCAGTAATGGGTTCAAAACAATTGAAAGCTGTCGTTGTTCAAAGAAGTAAAACAATCAGTCCATATGATAAAGAAGGATTTTCTTCATTAACCACATCTACCGAGATGAAAGAGAGAGTTAAAGGATTTGCGGAGGGATGGGGGGCTGGAGGAACAACAACTTTCTTATTCCAACAAAACAGAAGCGGATTTCTACCAACTAAGAATTATACCGAAGGATTTATGGATGATGCCCCTAAAATTGATGGAAGAAAAATGTGGGAAACGGGAATTTTAAAGGCAAGAGAAACTTGTTATGCATGTGCTGTGAGATGTAAAAGGGTAATTGATATTCCTGGCAAGGTTAATCCAGAATATGGAGGTCCAGAATATGAGACGTTAGCTACTTTCGGTACTTATTGTGGGGTAACTGATTTGGAGACAATATGTATATGTAATCAACTATGTAATATGAATGGTCTTGATACTATTTCTACCGGCGCAACAATAGCTTTTGCTATGGAATGCTATGAAAAAGGGATTCTCACTAAAGAAACAACCGATGGATTAGAATTAACTTTTGGAAATCATAAGGTCCTTCCAATTATAACCGAGAAAATAGCAAAAAGAGAAGGATTTGGTGATTTTCTTGCCGAAGGGAGTAAAAGATGTGCTGATCAACTCGGTGAAAAAGCCTTACCTCTATTTATGGGTGTAAAGGGCCAAGAATTTCCCGCTCATATGCCTCAAATTAAGCCTGGTTTAGGAGTTCTTTATTCCATAAATCCTTATGGGGCGGATCATCAAACTTGTGAACATGATACAATGGTTGCCATCCCTGGGAATCCATTTAAAGCCCGTATGGATATGGTTGGGAATTATAATCATTATACTACTCCGACAATTCTTGATGAAAACAAAATGAAATATATTTTTGATGGTCAGTGTTTCTATTCTGTGAATGACACTTTAGGGCTTTGTACATTTGTATGGGGGATAGCTTGGCAACTTTACGGACCTGAAAACTTATTGGATTTATGTAAGTACGGAATAGGATGGAATACTACTATAAAAGAATTACTAGAAATTGGAGAACGGAGAATTAACATGATGAGGTACTTTAATGCACGAGAAGGCTTTACAAAGGAGGATGATAAAATACCAGAACGGGTATTAAATGCCCTCCCTGAGGGTCCTGGAAAAGGGATTGCTATTGATAGAGATCAATTCCATAATGCTCAAGAGATGTATTATAAATTGGCAGGATGGGATGAAAAAACAGGAAATCCGACAGAAGCGACCTTAAAGAGATTGAAACTGGATTGGTTGCTTAATTAACAACCCAAATATCAATACAATTTTTCCTTATATTCTTTCAATTTACCAAATTAACTAATCTTTTTTTAAAATATTTTTTCAATATTAATTGTAAAATACTTTCGAAGCAACTTAAAATACCTTCCCCATACTTTGCACTAGTATATCTTGTTTTGGCATTTTTATACTTACTGATATTTATCTCGTGCAAGAAATTTTCCGAGTCAAATAACATAGGTAAATCTTGTTTATTAAAAGCGATGATTATTGGGATATCTTCGATACACTCACTAAAATAAGAATGCAGTTCTTTCCAGGATGTTACATTACGCTCATAAACAGATCGTTGAGAATCTATAACAAAAATAACACCATCAACTGCATTTAATGTAATTAACCTAGTTATTATATAGAAATCTTGACCCGTAGTCGTATAAATATGAATCTTGATTCTCCAATCTTGATTCTGAAAAGTAACAATACCATAATCAAAAAATAATGTTCTATCGACTGTACTTTCAATACTACAGATATCCTCTTCCTTACCAAAGAGAGAAAACAATGATTTTATAGAAGTTGTCTTTCCTGAGAGTGCGGGTCCGAAATAAACTATTTTTATACTAATAGTTTTTTCGGTGTGATCAACAATCATATTTATAACTCTAAACCGAGATTTTTAAAATCCAATTTTTTCCTCTTTTTTCTTTATATATTTCCGTCCAAATTTAATGTAAATTACAAATTATACCATAATTTTGGAGGTCAAAAATGACTCTACTAACTTTTATCGCATTTTTAGGATATATCATAATAGGGGATTAAAGCAATATATATCAAAAGGAATAAATTAGTATTTCCATAATTCATCGATTTTTTCCCCGATTTTATCCCAACGCCACACAATACTCAACCCAAAATAAGCCCTAATTATATCTGTTAAAAAATAAAGATATTCTTTTCTAATTTTTTTAACTAAAAGTGATTCTTCCAAGTGTTTTATAACCTGTCGTGGTGTGAACGGTCCATCATTTCCATTTCTTTCATAGAAATTATATATATACCTTGCTAAAATGTATATACCTTCAAGCCTTTCTTTTAGATCCAATACACTTGAAGTACTATTAGTGCTGTTATAAAAATTTCTGATTAATTCGTTTTCATATTTCAGTTGATTAGAGTTAATCAACTTTCGAGTTTCGTTAATAATATCCTTCTCATCCAACACGATATAACCTTCATAAAGCTCTTTATTCTTTTTATATTGGGATTTAACTTTAATTAAGATATCACCTGTAAAGGATTTTTGAAAGAGGAAATCTATGACCATTATCAATTCAGGAATGAGTACAGCAAAATCCCTCTTGAATGTGATTAATATATTTTCTCTAAATAAACAAGCGTGTACAATGTAGATCAAAATCTCTGATTTTAAATTATTTCTCAAATTTTGTATTGTTTCTTCCTTGGGTATACCAGCAGAGGGAAAGGTAAAAAGAGCATAATATTTATTATACATTTCCGACAGGGTTTCTTTAAATTTACTACATCCCATTTCTTCGAGTTCCTTTCGATTTTTACGTTTTTCAGAAAGAATTTTAGGTATTTCTTTAACATTTTTAAGTTCATGGGCAAACTCTTTTATGATCTGAGATTTCAGTTTTAATGATTTAAATGTCTCCGTAGTGTGATGATTTACCAAAAAAGTTATTAAAAATTCTTCATATCCACTTCTTGCAAATTTAGAAGAAATATAAAACCGATAATTTAAGGTCTGATACCCTTCAAAAGCAATGGGAAAAGGTTTCTCCCCAACACCATAACTCAAGAGCATATCCAATATGACACTGTCAAAAGGATTGTAATTATCGTTGCTGAAAAATAGTTTTGGTCCTTCAACTTGGTCGAAGTAAAAGATGAATAATTTATTACTTTCTTCATTCTTTCTCATTAATATCATTTTAAATTTATAATCTATATTTTAAAAGCTCATGATTTCAAAAGAAATAGAGATAAAGGGCTATACTGATCCAAAATTCGAGCCAATAAAAGACATATTTAAGGAAAACTTTAAAGAATTCAATGAAGTTGGAGCCTCTTATGCCGTATTATTAGAGAATAAATATGTTGTTGATATTTGGGCAGGATTTGCAAATGCAGAAAAATCGAAACTATGGGAAGAAAATTCAATTACCAAAGTCTATTCAACAAACAAAATTATTAACGCTATTTGTGCCCTCATCCTTGTAGATAGGGGATTATTGGATTTAGATGCACCTGTTGCCAAATATTGGCCCGAATTCGCACAATCAGGCAAAGACAAATTACCAGTACGTTATCTTTTTAGCCATTCTGCAGGTTTAGCTGGTTTTGATGAGAAAATAACAGTTGAGGATTTAAAAGATTGGGATAAAATAGTCGATATTTTAGCGAGACAAACACCATGGTGGGAGCCTGGCACTAAATCAGGTTATCATGCTACTACAATGTATTATTTACTTGGTGAATTAGTAAGGAGGATTTCAGGAAAGTCAATAAGTCAATTTTTTAGAGAGGAAATTGCTGAACCTTTCAATATTGATTATCATATTAAACTACCTGAAAAACACAGATCACGGTTCGCAGGTATGGTCCCCCCTAAAGTACCGCTAGGTTCCCTTATTTGGAATGAAGATATCGATCGAAACTCATATTTTTTTCGAATATGGTCAAATCCAGATCTAAAAGATGTGCATGATAACGATCCCGTATGGTTTGATATTGAAACCCGAGGTTTTGGGAATGCAAGATCCGTCGCTAAAATAGGCTCAATTATCGCTAACGGGGGATATTTAGATAATATTCAGATACTTTCAGCAGGCATAATTGCCAAATCCTTAGAAGAACAGATCTTCGACCGAGATTTGGTATTAGGTACAAAAGTCCGGTTTGGACTCGGTTGGGGATTAAGAAATGATTTCCATCATCTCCCAAGTCCGAACACCGCCTACTGGGGGGGTATGGGAGGGTCATCTCTTATTATGGATTTAGATAATAAGTTAAGTATAGCATATGTTATGAATAAAATGCGTAGACAACAAATAGATGAAACCCGAAAAAATAGATATACTTCTGATAGCAGGGGAAATCATCTTGTCAAGAAAATTTATGAACTATTGTAAACAATAAAATCAAATTAATACCTCTGAATATCCACTATTTATATTACACTAAATATTATTCACTTTTGTATAATCTTATTATTAATCCAATAATCGAAAAAATTTTAAAAAATAACAAAATGGTGTGATATTATTTCTATTAATTGTAATGACTTATTGAAAGTCCCATTGATCATCGATTATGATATTGCTGAAGATTTTAGCACCTTATTATATAATTCTAATATATCAGGATTTCCTCTTGTATATTCTGTTCCAGTTGATTTAAGTCAAGAACCCAAACAGATTAATAGTGGTAAAGATCCTGTTATGAGCGCACGAATCTCACCCGATGGGCAAAATTTAATTTATTTTCAAGATGAAGGTGGAAATGAAATTTTTCAGTTGTTCCTGCTTCCTATAGAAGGGGGAAATCATAAAAAGTTAACAAATACCAATCAGAGAACTTTTAGCATAGCTTGGAATCCCAATGGGAAAGAGATCGCACGCACGTATGTATCGATGACAGCACCAGGTATTGAAATTTTAAACTTAGAAACTGAAGAAAGATATCCATTGAAAGAACCATCTCCTCTTGCGATTGATTTGTGGTACTCACCTGATGGAAAATGGTTAGCAATAACTAGTATGAAAGGATTAACCAGCAGTGAAGTAGTAATCATAAATCGGGAAGATCCCTCAGATATAATCACATATAACTTGAATACTAAATCAATGGAAGGACCAATTGCTTGGGCACCTAATGGTAAGAAGTTAGCATATCTTAGTGATTCAAGAGGATGGAGACAGGTCGTGATACAAGAATTCCAAGGAGAAGAACAAATATTTTTAGAAGTAGGAAAAGAAGAAGAGGTATACTTTGAGTCAGGATTATCTTCAATATCAAATTGCGTTTGGAATCCAAGCGGAGATATAGTGTATTATTCTATTAGTAAACATGGTCGCACAACCATGCATTCACATCCAATTTCAGGTGAGAGAAGCCCTGCTTTTCCATTTCCACAGGGAGTGGTACGATTCCCAAAAATACGAAAAGATGGAAAATTCATAACTGGATTACATTCCTCAATGACCTCTCCACCTGGAGTTTATCTTCATGAAATCGGTACAAATAAAGTATCTCCCTTGACCCCACGGGACTTTAAGATAGATCTCTCACTTTTGAAAATGCCAAAATCTGTCTGGTACGAATCATTTGATGGAAGGAAGATTCATGCTTGGTATATGCCTGCTTTAAACACAAAAGAACCCTCACCGGGTGCTGTATATCCTCATGGAGGTCCTTGGTCATACTTAGATGACTCTTGGGGCACTGGAATTAACTTTCATATTGGTTCCCTGAATGGTATAGGTGTTTTAGGTCCCAATTTTAGAGGATCTACAGGATACGGCACTGAATTTCAACTTCTTAATATAGGAGATCCTGGTGGAGGTGATCTTGAAGACGTTATTCATGGTGCAAAATGGTTGAAAAAACAACCAGAAATTGATAGTAATAAAATAGGGATATTCGGTGGATCTTATGGTGGATTCATGACTTTAATAGCACTTACGAAGAAGCCCGATGTTTTTTTTGCTGGAATTTCAATGGTTCCCGTTACAGACTGGATTATAGACTATAAATTGGCTGATGCTGTGTTTAAATTAGTCAATACTACATTGTTTGGTGGACCTCCACGAGGGAAGTATAAAGAATTATACATCGATCGATCCCCTATTACTCACATTTCAAATATTAAAGCCCCTGTACTAATTATGGCCGGGAAGAATGATACTAGGTGCCCTTGGCCACCTATAGAGACGTTTATTAATAAACTAAAAGAAATGAATCATCCACACGAGGTTGCAATCGAAGAAAAAGCAGGACACCGTTCTTCAGCCTTAAATCACAGTGAAATTATTCCTATAGTGAATCAAATGATAGACTTTCTTAATAAAACTCTGAAAAAGAAGAAGTCAGATTTAAGCGATAGAGCCTTATAAGGAATGATATAGAGAATTTAACAATTAAAACAATAAAAAAATTGAAAAATATGAATTTAAATAAGGTTAACATTTGGCCTTCTGAAACCATAACCAAAAGATTGATATATCTCGGTTTCATCATCCTAATGGTTAACTATCCGATAATCATAACTCTAAGTTTAATCTCACATTATCCAGCAACATTCATAGAAAGTCAACTCTCCTTTAGCGGAACTGTAATTACATCGCATTTTGCTGAGATGAGCGCTCAACAGATACTATAATATATATTCTATCAAATATGTGATGATATCTATGATTTCTGTCATATCTGTATCTTCTTTGGCTTTTGTTTATTTTCAGCCCGAAAATTTAGTGGAGATTCAAAATGGAGAAAAATTGGATATTCAATGGCAATTGTTGGGTTAATCGGCACGATTTGTGAATTAACGGAGAATTCTCTCATTTTTTAATCTATGAAAAGATCATAACAGAGTAAGATTAGTAAAACGTCTAAGTTCTCAGCCAATATAAGATATTGCACAAAAAAATGGTTATGTTCACATATATAACCACAAAGCCACAAATACTCCAGGTTTATCTCTACAAAAATACAATCAATAAATTCGAACGTAGAATTATCACTGTAGACATAAGGGATTTGTGTAAAATTCATATACCAATCTAATTCACACCGACGAGGTTCTTCACGCGAAAATAACAATTGATTATTTTGATCCTTGATACTCAATATCGTATAGTTATTATACGTTAAATATAGTTTAGAATGGTTATCTGCCAAAAAACAATAACGTAGATGATGCGCATAAAATGGCCACCATTTAAACCCATTGTCATTTACAATTCTACTCTTTAAAAAATTAACTAAATCACTATCAACATAACATGAGATATTTCGATATGGGTCGCAATATTTCAAATCTAAATATGCTGAATAATTCAAATTTTCTGCTTTATGTATGATTTCTTCTTGATTTGGCAAATCTACATCGTAATCTATTATGTAATAGATTCTAGGTCTAATTACAATTACATTATACAATACAGGCGATAAAACAATTGCCACAATAAAAATACCAGTTAATATCGTTTTTTTCTCAATTTTTATATTGGCCATTAGTATTTTTCTTCTGATTTAGTTGTTTTATGAATTTGATTATTAATCTTTCGATTGTTTATTATGTTATAGAATGGTCCGGAATAGGAAAGTAAATAAAATTCATTTCAATCTTTGAATTAAAACATAAATATTGCTCCATTCTTACATCTCCAAAGCATGCAAACCCACAGCTAAAATGATATTCTAAATTCATTCTAACTAAAATCGAGTCATTTAATGCAATGGTATAATAATCACTGAGAGTATAGGGGATTTGAGTAAAATTTAGATACCAATAACCAAAACCAAATTTTGTCCAAAATATTTCTGTTTGGTTTGAATATTCTGCTTTAATAATACTATTATTTTTGTAAGTGAGGTATATTAAGGATTCATTAGTAACCTCCACTGAGTAAATAAGGTTATGACAATCCCCTGGAAATAAATGAAATTTCTTCTTCTCTCTGTCAATTATTAGCTTTAAGGATTCTATTAATTCTCTATCAATATTCTTATAGTAATAATCAGAAGCATTTAATGGACCTTCTCCCCAGGAATCTCGATATTTGCAGTACTTATCATATTCAAATAATTCACTTTTTTCGATAATAGACTCTAAACTTTGAACGTTTCCATTATAATTTATCTCATAATAAATTCCTGATAAAGCTAAAGAATTATTGTAAAATAATAAGATTGGTATAGTTACTCCAGCTGTTATTATTACTACTATTATAGCAGAGAGATAAAATAGTTTTTTTCTAATATTCCCTCACATCTCTACTTGATATAGTAATGTTATTATAGATTTTAACATTCTCTTCAACAGTGGAAAATTCTTCAGTTGAAATTAAGAATTTTTTTATTGTTTTTTTTGATTTTTTTTTGGTCTGACCCAACAAAAATTTAGGAAAACAAGGCTTATATATATAATGGTAATCATGTTTCTTTCTTTATTAAGACCGAGAACGCAGAAATAATTTTCTATACTTATATTTTCAATAACCCATTTATTAATTTATGTTGATATTCTTTATTGCAAACAACAAATTTTTGCAGTGACGAATCCCAAAAATAAAGGTTGATATTTGGATTACTGTTCATTTTCAATGTTGACGTAGCTGCATTGTTGTATGGTTAATCTAGAAACCTAAATGAAATCTAAAGATTAGGAAAGATTAATCATCCTCCAAAAAAGAACATGCAACTAATATATTTTTATATATTATTAGCTATTTTTTACCAGACAAAGCACCTAAGATTATAAATATTGCACCAATAAACTGTCCAATAACTCCAAAATGTGGGATATATCCACCTCCGCCAATGTTCCAGTGCGGAAAGCCATTAATTCTGTAAAAAATTTCCATCATAATAATCCAAGCTAATGTAGACAATATTATTGATGATGCTAAAATTAACCAACTCGTTTTATGTTCTTTTGGATTTTTATCACGTATTCTATAAAACAATGATGCTGAAATTGATATTATACCACTTGAGAAGAGTAGTACTGAAAAGAGAACTGAAAATATAAGTAATGTTGGATCAATTCTTAAAAGACTTATAATAAATGGTCCAGGATCAGTTTCCAAAGATATTTGCCACATCCATACAAAATAAGTATTACCTGGTTCAGTATGGAATTCTGCTGGGGTTAACGTTGCAATTAGTGTCAATAATCCTCCAATAAATAGAAAAACTGGAGCAGTTCTTTTAATAAAGTTCAATAAAAACACCTAACCTTGGCTAACAATCAAAAATATATAAATATTACATATTAAATTTGAATAAGTATTAATATTGAACAAAATTTAAAAAAGAAAAGGGAGAAGAACTGCTTTACAGCGGTTCTAAACCTATATTTAAATTTAAGATTATGGTCTAAATATCAACCTTACATTTTTATTCCTCTGCCCGTGATAAGTAAATAACGTATTGACACCCATTATTTCTAATGCAGTATTAAGAGTTATTTTTCCATGTAAAGCACCATTTGGAGGTACAGTTGCCAATCTTGTCGCAATCTCATCGACTTTTTCCTCAAGTTTTTCTCTTGGGACGCTTAAACTCACCAATCCTATTCGCTCTGCTTCTTTCCCATCAATCGTTAATCCTGTCATCAATAAGTACCGAGCTTTCTTAACTCCCAGATAAACTTGCCACAGTGGCATACTTGTCGAAAAACCACCGCGTGTAGCAGGATGCCCCAAATTTGCATCATCGGCTGCAATTGATATATCGCAAAGAAGCTGTAAATAACATCCCGCTGCAAGACAATGACCGTGGATCTGGGCAAGAGTTGGTTTTGGAAATTTCCAAAGACGTAGATATTTCGCATATATCTTCTTTTCCAAGATGTTATATAGGTTTCTAACATTCCAACCTTCCTCGGGTGCCGTCGTATAATAAGAACCTCCTAAATCATATCCCGAACAAAAACTTTTGCCATTCCCCCTTAAAACAATCGCATTTACCGATTTATCCTCTTCAGCATGATCGAAGACTGCGTCCAAATCATCAAGCATCTGATAATTCATCGCATTATGCTTTTCAGGCCTATTTAAGGTGATATACCCTATTTTATTTTTACTTTCATACAGTAATGTTTCAAAACTCAAATTCAATCACCAATACTTATTTTGATTAAAAGTATATAATGATTTCTTAGGAATATAAATAGTAATGAGGATTATATTGAATTAAAAAAATTCTATTATGAGGGTGAAATATGCCAGAAAAAGCATTCCAGGATTTATGGCCCGAATTATATACTCACTGTTTCGGATGTGGGAGAAATAATGAACACGGTTTACAAATAAAAAGTTATTGGGATGGAGAAGATACTATTTGCACTTGGAAACCAAAAAAAATGTATGAAGCAGGAATGGGAATTTTATGTGGAGGGATTCTCTCTACGGTTATTGACTGCCACTGTGTAAATACTGCAATAGCAGCACGATATAAACTTGAAGGTCGTGAATTAGGATCAATACCGTTTATACCATACGTAGGTGGAACCATAAACATGAAGCACATTAGCACGATATTCATTAAAGATCCCATTTTTTTAAGAGCTAAAATAAATGAAATGACAGATCGCAAAACAATTATGTCATGTACAGTAATCTCAAACGATAAAGAATGTGCAAAGGCGGAAGTAACTGCCGTGAAAACACAAATGTTTTAAAACCTTAATATCCTAAATTAAGCTACCAATTCTATTGGATTAATCTCTTAAAATGAGTTCTACTAAAACATTAAAGGCAATATTAAGCGTTACCTTACATTTGACAGAAGTTTGTAATCTTCGATGTAAAATGTGCTACTTCTGGGGAGAATCGGGAACTTATACTAAACTAAAAGGTAAGCCCAAAGTTCTCGATTTCGGTATCGTTAAAAGATTAATAAGAGAATTGGTTGACGCTGGTGCCAAACCTTATTATTCACTGTTTGGTGGAGAACCTCTCACCTACCCTCATCTCGAAGAACTGATCCGCGTAATAAAAGATACAGGAGCTTTTGTGGACACTCCTACTAATGGCACATTTTTAACAGATAAAGCAGAAATGCTTGTTCGGACAGGTTTTGATCAAGTTCGTATATCTCTCGATGGACCTCAGGAAATAAACGATTATCAGCGTGGTAAGGGTTGTTATCAAAAAGCTATAGACGGCATCAACGATCTTTCTAATGAAAAGAAGAAAGTGAATAGTAATACACCCCGTATTGGGATATTATATACTATTACTAAAGATAATTATCGAGTCATTGAGGAATTTTTTCTGAATAATCCTGATCTAGATTTGGATGCTGTGGGTTATGTTGGTCTTCAAATGCAAAATTTTATTATCCAAGAAATGGGAGAACAATTTGAAAGCTTTCTAAAAACAGAAATGGGTATCCTCACCGAAAAAAAATGGTGCGGATTTGTCCGAAATATCGAGGAATTTAATGATATTGATATTTCTATTCTTTGTAACCAAGTCAATAATGTTTGTTCTGAGTTAGAAAATCGTAATATAAGGTATTCCTTTCATCCCCCAACCTGTTCTCCCGAAAATATTTCGGCATATTTGAAAGCTGATTGGCAAAATATGGTAGATCTGTATGAAACTTGCCCTGCTCCTTGGTCTGGTGTTGAAATAATAGCCTCAGGTGAAGTCGTACCCTGCCATATCTTTCATGATTTTGTTTTAGGGAACCTTAAAGAAAAAAGCTTCACGGATATCTGGTTCGGGGAAAAATATGCGAGATTACGAAATTACATAAAGAAAAATAAGTTTATGCCAATATGTAACATAGGCTGTTGTGTACTCTATATTGCAGGTATCAAAAGATAATTATTTTTTACGATAATAAATAGAATTGAAAAAAATTATAATACCCCTTTAATCTTTTTAGCTAATTCCTGAGCATCTTCGTCTGAATCCTCGAGAATTTTGAACATTTCTTTGGGATAGCAATAATAAATAATTATCTTTCCCTGAAAAAACCAATATTTTCAGATTGATAATTCGAGGTCTCCAAATCCTGAGGGATAAATGTATTTATGCCTTCCAACTTGCTTCCTATAAATTAATCCACGTTTTTCCAGATTATTCTCAAGAAACAACATGGACACACGATAATAGACCTACTAATGGACCTATCACTGGTCCTGCTGCTTACTTCAATACTCTTGAACATAATTTGAACACGGCAATTTATTATTGTGTACTAACACTAAACTACATCCTAGATAAAGGTGGGTATTCTGATTGTGATTGTTCAGGAACAACTCCACCTCCTCAGCAGCAACCTTACCCTCCAGAAAAAGACGGTGTTAAAGATTCAGTAAAAGATGGCGTTAAGAATGCCATTGATGAGTTTCAAGGATTGTTATATTTTAATTTAGTAGGACTTGCTGCTTCAATACTTGCTGTAAGCTTATCAAATAAGATGCTAAAAATAATTGATAAGATGATATTGAAATTTTAACTCTTTTTTATTTTTTTTTTTATTATATTTTTTATATGATTTTAGTCTTTGTTAGTTTTCTCAATATGCTCAGTGCATTTTTGTTAAGAGGGTTTCCAAATAATTGTATTGTTCTTATATCTTTTAACATCTGAATATCCTTAATTTCTATAATTTTATTCAACTCTATTCCAAGAAATTCTAGTTTGTTTAGATTCTCTAGTCCTTGAATTTTTCTTATTTGATTACTCCCAATACATAGTATTTTAAGATTGGTGAGATTTTCAAGTCCCTCAATATTTAAGATACCATTACCACTAAGATATAGTTCTTTAAGGTTTTTTAGATTTTCAAGCCCTTGAATTTTGGTAATTTTATTATCTCTTATATCTAGAATTTCTAATTTCTCAAGGGTATCTAAATCCTTAATTTCTGCAATTTCATTTTGAGTAAGGTAAAGTTCCTTAAGATTGGTTAGGGAACTAAGGCCTTGAATTTCCGAAATGTTATTACCGAAAAGATCTGATGAACTTCCAAAGAGTAGAACCTCCAAATTTGTAAGGTTCTCAAGTCCTTCGATCTCCTTTATTTGGTTACCGCTAAGGTCTAAAACTTTTAGTTTTTTGAGGTTTTTTAAATCCTCAATTTTGGATAAATACTCACTCCCATTAAGAGTTAGAGATTTTAAATTTACCAAATAATCTATATTTTCAATCTTCTTTAAGTTAGGGCCTGTATAATGTAGTTCTTTCAAATTGCTGAGATTCTTAAGTCCTTTTACATTATTTAGACTATCTAAATTATAAGGAAGATTCAAGATATTTTTCTCAATGAAGATTTTGTTCCCATCATATAAAACAAAATTTTTCGAATTTTCGTCCAACATCACTAGGTTTAATATAAAACACTCAGTTATTTAAATCTATGTGGAGTAATAGCTTTTAGATTTCCACTAAATTAAATATGAAGCAATTTAAAATAAGATTAAAAAAAATTATAATATCGCTTTAATATTTTTTGCTAATTCTTGAGCATCCTCGTCTGATTCTTCGAGTATTTTAAACATTTCTTTGGGATTGACGATTAATGCCGCATCAATTAGTTTTTGTAGACCAATTACCGTTTCAATACGCTCATTTTTTTGAAGGTGGAAAATAACGTTTCCTAATTGATTTTTGAGTAGACCTTTCTCGGATTCGAGGGCTAGACGCAAGAGGGCAGGACACACCTCTTCTAAGGTTTGTTTACTCACGGAACGAGCCAAATCGTAAATTTGAGTTCTTTGAATGTCGGAAATTCCTTCCTCTACTTCTTCTATTTTTTGGAGATGTTCCATTTTTTCATCACTCTTTTTTATTTTTTTTGACTTTTTTATTTTTTTAACTTTTTTTTAATTTTCTTCCTAAATTGAAAATAGACATGATCATATATAAATACAATGGGAAAAATATCTCCTTTGATGAGTAATGAAAATGTCAAAAAGGATTTTTTCCGTCGTTCGAAACATCAAAAATGTTTTAAAAAAGTTATGTATATATTTTCAAATTTGCATTGATCAAATTCAAATCAGCTTCCTTTCTTATTATATGTCATGACTGTATCTGTCATGAATCACAAACGGAAACTGTCAAATTAATTTCCGAAAAAAATCATCAATCCCAATAATCATGACAGAAAATTCGATCAAAAGTGATCAGCACAATCAGTCATTATGATCAAAATCATTCGTACAATATTTTTTTATTTTCGAATTATTCAACGGATCATTCCGGTCATTTTCGAGGTAATCAATAAGTCAATGATCGTATCAATGATACATATTATGCAAAATGATCACCATTTTTATATGATGGAAAATATATGTTACTTAGAATAAAAAAGAAAATTGAGGGAATAAGATGGGTCAAGAAAATTATGAAGAAAAATTGGATGAAGTATTGGAGAATTATAAAGCCATTCGAGAGTGCTTAACCGGTTTATGTGAATTACTTGACTTAAATTTTAACGAGAAAGATATTTT
>JBHLOF010000062.1:0-25313 GCA_048940805.1 Promethearchaeota archaeon | reverse complement strand
ATATTTGATTTTTTGCTTAATTTGATTTAAGGGTAATTCATATTTTTTCATATTTAAATAAATCTTAGACTAATTTTTAATTAAAATTACTATACATAAAAAATAAAAAGGATTTATAGTTTCTTGAGTAGTGTCTGAGCAAATTTTTTAGCTTTATCAAGATCTTCTGCATTTGGTCTTCCTTTTAGCCATCGTTGATGCTCCTCAGCTTCTTTTCGCTTTTCAAGGGGTAATCGTTCTAACATAGTTTTACGTATATTTTCAGGAATACCAATATTATCACCACTACAATCAAATTCAGCAATTATTACTGAATTTTCTCCTATTTTCTCTTTAACTACTCTGAATCCATCTTGATAAGCATCCTTGCTTGCATGAGTATTGAAAAACACAAACTTTGGTGGCAAACTTGGGGCGGCTTTTATTAAGTCAACTAAAGAAATATTTACCCTACTTGCATAAATACCAGATCCCAAAAACACTATATCATAATCACTCAGAGTAGTAGGGTTCACTTCCTTGATGGGTTTTATCTCTGCTTCTTCACCTCTACAACCTTCATAAATACTTTGAGCAACTTTTTCAGTATTTCCCGTTTGTGAAAAATAAGTTATTAAGATCTTCAATAAATTCACCAATTGAAAAAAGGTGAGAACAAAATTAAAGGTAAGGATCTAATTAGAATTCTTCAATTTTCAAGTTAAAAAATGAGATTGCATTTTCAACTGTTTTTTCACTTACGGTTTTCTGAGAAACTTTATGGGAAAATGCGATCGCGGCGATAGCGTACCTTGCATTCGAAGGAACATTTATTGGACCTCTTTTATAAGGATGCTGGTAATAAGAATCTGTTTCTGTAACCAACGAATCTAATGGGGAAAATTTGGTAACGTTTCTCCATCTCTCAAATCCATATGCGCTACTAGGAACTGAAAGGGTATAACCCTGACTCGGTAAAGTTCTCCCGTAATCTTCTGGACCAGAGAAACAATGCCACATGATTCTATCAGGATTGATCTTAAATTCTTCTATTATTTTGAGAATCTCTTTATTAGAACCATCTTTTTTATTGAATCTATGTTTCGGGTTTTTTCTGTCAAATTCATGTTCCGCCGCATTTCTTACATGAAATATATAAGGCTTATTAAAATGTTGAGATATATCCAATATTTGCTTAAAAACCTCAATTTGCCTATTTCTTTTTTCGAGATTTTTTGCATGATGAAAGTCTAGACCTATTTCACCAATAGCTATATATTTTTCTTGGTTGTTGTTAATAAAATCTAACCACATTTTCCAGTCTGAATCATATTTTTCTTTAGGTGTGTATGTCACTGTTTGTGGTGCCCAACCAACCGTGAATCCAAAATTCCTACTATTTTCTTTCATAAATTCTAGTGTGATATTTAAAGTATGAATATCTATAGTACTTGAAATCAAATATTGCCCCCCCATTTTGAAATAATTTGAATATTGTTCTTGATTAGTAGGTAATCGGTCATTCTTAGGTCGAGGAAAGGGCATATGGCAATGAACATCAATAAATTTAAGGTTAGGTTCTGGTTCTGGTATATTGATTTTTTGGGGCATAATTAAAAATAAGATTTTCAAACTCTTATGGGTATTTGAATTAATCTTTAAGATATATTTTTTATCGAATAAAAAGAAAATATCATTTATGAACTGGAAGAGATTAAAGAAAAGCATCTAAGAAAATAATCTAAACCTACTACCTATTTTTCACAGGATATTGAGCTTATTACATGTTACATAGATATTACTTAGATAAATATGTTCCTTCGTTTCATACGCTATATAATGGATATTGACAGTAATCATGATATGGAACTTTTTGAAGAAGAGGTTGAGATATATAATTCAAAGATGCGACTATTAAATTGGCTTTATGATGAATTAAGACTGTATCCAGAAACTGAAAGGGATATGATTAATGAAAAGGGCCAAAAACTTCCACTTAATCTATAAAGTTAATATCTTATGTTTGGATGAGTTGATATTATAGTAGTAATTATTTTTTCTATTGTTTTCAGTCCCTCTACTAGATCAACTTTATACGGAATATGGATAAAAACAACAGGATATTTATTTTTTGATAATTGAAGAGCCCAATAATAAATATAATTACACAAGTAATATCCAGCGAAATAAGAAATCCTTATCTTTAACTTAGGGTATAAAGATTTACACAATTCTTTTAAGTTTAATGTGGTTTTATAATTTAATTTTGAAATTAATTTAATTGGCCCTAGCCTAAATTTATTTGTAATATCTTTTCCGAATGCGATATTCCAACTACAAGCTTCAAGACTATAAGAAATACTATCATGGATTCCTAATAGCATTACTAATTTTGGGTTAATAACTTTATTCAATACTTTTCTATAAAATTCTATGCAGAAATTCCAACTAACAGGAAGAATAATTTTTTTCAATTTCAATCCAAAGATTGATTCTTTCATTTCATTGACGATTTTACCACTCATATTTTCTGCATATTTGTCATATGGTCCAAAACCGGTTAGAATTATCAAAAAAACAACCCTATAGATTTAAAAGAAATTTTTACTATGAAGAACAGAAAAAAATAAGTTGAGTTTAACAAGAGAAATAAGAATTGATTTAATCTTCAGCTTGCTCAGCCTGTCTAGCTTTTTCCTTTTCTAAAGCAATTAATTGCTTTTGTAATCCTTTTATTTCTCCTTGTACTTCTTTAATTTGGGTCTTTTTATCATTTTCAATTTCTTTTAGCTTAGCATTTAATGCTTTTGCTTTGTCGCTTTTTAAGGCTTCAAAAACTTTCTTAGCTTCTTTGGCAGCAGCTATTTTTTGTTTCTTCCGTTGAGTCCATTCTTCAGCTTTTTCAATAGCTTCGTCTCGTAAACCTTCTTCTTCATCTAATTTTGCTTTAGCTTCCTCTAGTTGTGGATCATATTCTTCTTCGATTTCTGCTTCTGCTGAAGCATCTTTTTTTGAAGCTTCTTCTTCAATTCTAGTAATTTCATCTTCTTTGGCGCTTATTTGGCCTCTTATATATTCCTCTGACATTTTACTTCAATTTATTATAATAATTTGAATTTATATGGTTAAAGTTATTTTATGTAGGATTTCAATTTTAATAAATTATTGGCTTGTTTTTATTGAATTTTAAAAATAGAGTAAAATTTAATTTCCATATAATTTGTATCTAATTATATTCTAATTATATACTCGAATTTGATTTAAATGGGAAAAACTTTAACTGAAAAAATATTAGAAGCACATTTAGAAGAAGGAAAATTAGAAAAGGGGTCAGATATTGCGATAAAGATAGATCAGACCTTAACTCAAGATGCTACTGGAACAATGGCATATTTACAGTTTGAAGCAATGGGCATGTCTCGTGTTCAAACAGAATTATCAGTGAGTTATGTAGATCATAATACTTTACAAATAGATTTTAAAAATCCAGATGATCATAGGTATCTTCAAAGCATTGCTGCCAAGTATGGACTTTACTTCTCTCGCCCAGGTAATGGAATTTGTCATCAGGTTCATCTTGAACGATTTGCACGACCAGGGAAAACACTATTAGGTAGTGATAGTCATACACCGACTGGTGGTGGCGTTGGATCAATCGCTATAGGGGCAGGTGGTCTTGATGTTGCTGCTGCTATGGCGGGAGAATCCTTTCATTTAAAAATGCCAAATGTCGTTAATGTATATCTTACCGGAAAACTTCCTGATTACGTATCTGCTAAAGATGTAATATTAGAAATCTTACGAAGAATAGGAGTAAAAGGTGCTGTGAACAAAGTTTTAGAATATACTGGTCCTGGTATAAAAACTTTAACCGTTCCTGAACGAGGTACTATCACGAATATGGGTACTGAAACAGGAGCCACTACGTCTATTTTTCCTTCCGATGAGGTTACAAAAAAATTCTTAGATGCTCAAGAAAGAGGAGATCAATGGGTTTCATTAGAACCCGATGAAGATGCGGCTTATGACGAAAAAATTGAAATTAATTTAAGCAAACTTGAACCATTGGTTGCTGAACCTCATAGCCCGGGCAACGTTAAACCAGTAAAAGAAATTGAAGGTCTTAAAGTAGATCAAGTCTGTATTGGGAGTTGTACTAACTCTTCATTAAGAGATCTAAAAATCGTTGCAAGTATTCTTAAAGGTAAAACGATTGATGAGACTACAGAATTAACAATATCTGCAGGTTCGCGTCAAGTAGTTGAACACATGATTCATTCTGGGGATATGATAGAATTATTGGATGCAGGAGCAAGGATCTTAGAAAATGCCTGTGGACCGTGTATTGGTATGGGACTTGCACCTAAATCTGATGGTATCTCAATAAGGACATTTAATAGAAATTTTTTGGGGAGATCTGGGACTAAAAATGCAAAAGCTTATCTTACTAGTCCTGAAACTGCTGCAGTTTCTGCAATTACAGGGAAGTTAACAGATCCTCGATCTCTTGGTTCTTTACCCGAAATTGAAATGCCAAAGGAATTTCTTGTTAATGATAATATGATAATTCCACCCTTACCGCCGGAAAAAGCGGAAAAGGTTGAGATAATAAGGGGTCCCAATATTAAACCGTTACCTGAATTCAACCCCCTTCCGGACAAATTATCTGGTACAGTACTATTAAAAGTAGAAGATGATATTACTACTGACCATATAATGCCAGCTGGAGCTAACATATTACCCTTAAGAAGTAATATTCCTGAAATTAGCAAGTATGTGTTCAATGTTATTGATGAAACGTTTCACAGTAGGGCATTAGAACAAGGTGGTGGTTTTATAGTAGGCGGTGAAAACTATGGTCAAGGATCAAGTCGAGAACATGCAGCTATTGCTCCTAAATATTTGGGAATTAAAGCAGTAATAGTTAAATCTTTTGCACGTATTCACCTTGCAAATCTTGTGAATTTTGGGATTTTGCCGTTAACATTTGTAAACAAGGAAGATTATAATAGCATAGAACAAGGTGATATGTTTGAAATTGACCTTACTACCATTGATACAGGAAAAGTAAATCTAAAAAATCTAACCAAGAACACTGAAATTACTTTAACCCATCCTTTAAGTACTACAGAAATAGAAATATTGAAAACGGGTGGAAAACTCACTTTCATCAAGCTTAAACACGCAAATTAGAATTATAATAAATTTTTTTATTCTTTTTGTTTTTAATTTATTAAATCTCATGGTTAATAATCGGTATCTAGTTGATCCTAAAAAACGCTTTTCTTCAAGGGTAGAGAATTATATCAAATATCGTCCTCATTATCCCCCAGTGATACTGGATTTTATGAGAGATATTAAGATTTTAACAAACAATTCAATTATAGCGGATATAGGCTCAGGAACAGGTATATTAAGTAAACTTCTTCTCAAAAATGGAAATAGAGTTTATGGAATAGAGCCAAATGATGAAATGAGAAAAGGAGCGGAGAGATATCTAAAAGATTATGAGAATTTTGTAGGCATCGAGGGTTCAGCTGAAAATATTCCGTTACCAAACTTTAGCATTGATTTGATTACAGCAGCTCAATCTTTTCACTGGTTTAATGAAGTTGACGCAAAGCACGAGTTTAAGAGAATACTAAAACCTGATGGTTTTATAGCAATTATCTGGAATAACAGAAAAAAGACAGGAAGAGGATTTTCAAGTCAATATGAAGAGTTCATTTTAAAGTACAGTACAGACTATAAGGAAGTAAGAAAAAATGAGAAGAAAATAGACGATTTCTTCGATTATAAGAAAAAAGTATTTTATAATTATCAAGATTTGGATTTTAAAGGATTAAAGGGTCGGTTACTCTCTGTTTCTTATATTCCAATCGAAGAAGGTCCTAAATATGATAAAATGCTTTGGGAATTACAATCGATTTATAATGAGTATGAAATAGATGGAAGGGTAAGACTGGAATATGATACCGAGATCTATTACGGACAGCTAAATTAGCTACCGATTGAATTTATATCCACTCTTTTAGGTTTTTAAAAATTTACAAATAGAAAGATTATAATACGGCAACAACCAATAAGTTCTAAATTTATAATAAATAGTAATTTTATGATATTAAAAATTTAAAAAAAGGTAATTTAAAATGCCGATTATTTCAATAGAACTTAATGGGGAAATTAAAACTCCAAAAATTGACCCTACATGTTGGGTTTCTGAATCTGCTTGGATTATTGGTGATGTAACTATTGGTCCTGAAAATGTTATCTATCAAGGTGTAATTATACGTGGAGATTTCGCTAAAATTGAGATTGGAGCTAAAAATGTTTTTCAAGATGCATGTATTGTAAATACTGCTCAAGGATTTAAAACCACGATTGGAGATAACAATTTAATCGGATTCGGAGCAATAGTTCATGGTGCCACCGTCAAAAATAATACTGTTATAGGTATTCAATCCGTTGTAATGATTTCGGTAGTTGTAGAAGATGATTCAATGGTTGGTGCGACTTCTTTCGTAGGAATGAGTAAAAAAATTCCTGCAGGACAAAAATGGATCGGTCGTGAATTAAAAGGAGAAAACAATCAAGGAGCTATGTGGGAAGCTGGTAGACAATCATGGAGAAAGATGGGACTTGCAATGAAAGATCAAAAACAAAAACCATAATCTAATTTTTTTCTCTTTTTTTGATTTTATTGTCCAACTTCATAACGGTTGATTTAACAAATTCTTATTAATAATTTGAAAACATAAAGCTTATGTTCTGGAACTATTTTAAATTATTATATGAGTGAAGCAGAAGAACGTACTTTTTTAGTGGGATTATTTGGGGATAATTTTGAATATTGCAAACTGTTAGGACAAGCTTTAGGTGCCCCTGGAACTAGTTCAGATATTCAATTTTATAATAGATTAGACTCTCAATTAGGATATATATTTACAGCTCTAACTCCCATCGATTATCCCGAAAAACTTAAACCGTTTTTACAAACCCTAATACTTACAAATATTTATGTTTTGATAATTGATCTGAATGTTGGTTTAAATGCTGCAATCGGAGAAATATTAGTTGGAATGGATTTATTTCAATTTTTGTTTAATAAAAAATCTTTAATTGTCCTTTCAGGCATAAATAATAAAACAGAATGGAAGCTACAAGATGTTAAGAAAAAGATCGAATCCATTATAAATCATACTAAGATTAAAGGAACAGAAATTAGAGAAATCAGGGAAAAGGAAGATTATGAATCAGTAAAGAAGAAAATTGTAGAACTTGGATTAGAAATTCCTATAAATGATTCAACAACATCTCCCTACTCAAAAATTTTAATAGATCATGCCTTTTCAGTCAGGGGAATTGGTACAGTTATTCTTGGAATTGTGGGAAAAGGTAAAATAACTTCAAGTCAAATGCTAGAATTAACAGGAAATCACAGCACAACAAAAAAGATAATTATTCGAAGTATCCAAAAACATGATAGGAATTTTAAAGAAGCCTATGAAGGAGAGCGAATTGGATTAGCATTAAAAGGTAATATTTCTCCTGATGAGATTAGTAGAGATAATATTCTATCGTCCCAGGGTATATTTATTGGTGAAAATAAAATAACTTCTCAAATATATATAAACCAATTTTATAGACCAAAAGATGGGGAAATTATCCCGGGTGATTTAAAGGAATATCACGGTTTAGCAGAACTTAAATTTACTCCCTTAAAAATAATTGAAGGCGAAAAACTAAAACCAGGAGATTCTGGAATTGTTAAAATGAAGTTTACTAAACCTTTATACCATGATGGAAGTGGATTAACCGGGATTCTTTGCGATCTGAATCGCTTTCAAAATAAATCAAGAATAGTTGGATATTTTAAACAAATATTAAATTAGTATTGAGTTATCATTTAAATGAGCTGATCATTTGAAAATTTCATGACCAATTACTCCTAATGAAAATAAATTTTGTAAATCTAACATTTTACTGATTCTGACTACTCTATTTAAAGCATCCCATACTTCTGGTTTTCATTTAATCGCATTGGAAAAACGTGTTAACTTCATTAGATATTATTACGAATCGTATACAGTAAAAGAGAGTTTTGGATCCTCTTGAGTTTATCGATGAAGAACCAACAACAAATTCCATAATTACCGGTTTTTCTTTTTAATTAGGTTTGTGCTTAAAAATTCTGATTTTTTAACATTTTCCTTAAAACCGTATGTAAAATCCCGCCATTTTGATAATATTCAATATCAACTGCGCTGTCTAACCGTACAATAACATTGAATTTGATCTCACGACCATCCTCTTTTATAGCAGATACCTCTACTTCAGAAAAAGGTTCGATCTTAGTTATTCCTTTTATATTGAAAGTTTCTGTTCCATCAATTCCTAAATTTTCAGTAGTAGCTCCTTTTTTATATACTAAGGGCAAAACACCCATTCCGACAAGGTTACTTCTGTGAATTCGCTCAAAAGATTCAGCAATAACTGCCTTTATTCCTAATAATTGCGTCCCTTTTGCTGCCCAATCTCGAGAACTACCCATCCCATAATCACTTCCAGCGAGAGCAATCAAGGGAATATTATTTGAAATATAATCCATAGCAGCATCGTATATAGGAGTGATCTGATTTGAAAGAGAATTAACTGTCCAGCCACCTTCTTTATCTACTAATTTATTTCTTATTCGAATATTTCCAAATGTACCTCGCATCATAACTTCATGATTGCCTCTTCTGGATCCAAATGAGTTGAAATTTCGCTTTTCAATTCCTTTTGAAATTAAATATTTCCCCGCAGGCATATCTTCTGGAATTGTTCCTGCAGGTGAAATATGGTCTGTTGTAACAGAATCTCCCAAAAAAGCTAGTACTTTTGAATTTTTTACGTCTTGCAAGAGTGGGACTTCAATTGGAAAATCAGTAAAGAATGGAGGTTCTCTAATATAAGTTGAACTCTCTTCCCAATGATAGATAGCTTCTTTCGGAGGTTTGAGTTCATTCCATAAATCCCATCCTTTGAAGATTTCTCCGTATTCTATATTAAATAATTCTGGAGTGACGAATTTACTAATTATTTCTGAGATCTCTTTAGAAGATGGCCAAATATCTTTAAGGTAAACAGGATTGCCTTCTGAATCAAAACCTAATGGTTCTTCTTCCATATTAATAGCAACTGTGCCTGCTAACGCGAACGCAACAACCAATGGTGGTGATGCAAGATAATTAGCTTTCACATTTGGACTAATTCTTCCTTCGAAATTCCTGTTTCCGCTAAGGACAGAAGCAGCAACTAAATCATTAGTATTAATCTCGTCAACAAATTGTTTTTTCAATGGACCGCTATTTCCAATACAAGTTGTACAACCATACCCTACCAAATTAAATCCTAAATCTTCTAAATATTGCATTAATCCTGAGTCATTCATATAATCAAAAACAACACGAGATCCGGGAGCAAAGCTAGTCTTTACAAAATTTTTTACTTTTAATCCCTTTTTAACCGCATTTCTTGCAATAAGGCCTGCTCCAATCATAACAGAAGGATTTGAGGTATTAGTGCAAGAGGTGATAGCTGCAATTACTACTGAACCATGATTTAAAGTATTACCATTTGAAATGTTCTCTAGCTCGTCCTTTTTATCAAAAATTTCTTGCATGTGTTTTATAAAGGTATCTTTCATATTTCCTAAAAGTATTCGGTCCTGAGGTCGCTTTGGACCTGCCAAACTGGTTGTAATTTCACTTAGGTTTATTTTTAATTTTTCACTATAATCAGGAACAGGAGCATTAACAGTGTAGAAAAGCCCTACTTTTTTCGCATATTTTTCAACAAAATCGACATGCTCCTCATCTCGACCACTATTTCTTAAATATCTTAGAGTTTCTTGAGTAATAGGGAAAAAACCTATAGTTGCCCCATATTCTGGTGACATGTTAGCAATGGTTGCTCTATCTTCAAGACTAAGTTTATTTAAACCAGGTCCATAAAATTCCACGAATTTTCCAACGACACCATGATTTCTTAAAATTTCGGTTATTCTGAGAACTACATCTGTCGCAGTTACTCCTTCTTTAAATGCCCCTGTAAGCTCTACTCCAACTACTTTAGGAATATTCATATAATATGGTTGCCCTAATATAACTGCTTCTGCTTCAATACCTCCTACACCCCATCCAAGAACAGCCAAACCGTTTATCATTGTGGTATGAGAATCGGTCCCTACTAATGTATCTGGATACCCCACTAATTTACCATCTTCTTTTCTGATATGAACTATGGATGCTAAATATTCCAAATTTACTTGATGACAAATTCCTCTACTTGTTGGAACAACCCTAAAATTAGAAAAAACTTCCTGCGCCCATTTTAAAAGTGTATATCTTTCACGATTCCGTTCCATCTCTATATTTTCGTTTAATTCACAGGCATCCTTAGTGCCATAATAATCAACTTGAATAGAGTGATCAATAACTAAGTCGACAGGGATTATTGGATTAATTTTAGATGGATCTTTGTTAGCGCGTTTCATTGCAGATCTTAAAGCGGCTAAATCAACAACAGTAGGGACACCAGTGAAATCCTGTAGGAGCACTCTTGAAGGAATATAGGGAATTTCACTTGATTTATTTCCTTTATAATCCCATTTGCAAAGGGACATTAAGTGTTCTGTTTTAACCCGTTTACCATCTAAATTTCTGAGTAAATTCTCGAGTAAAATTCTGTGAGAGTAAGGTAGAGTATTAGTATCTCCCATTTCCAAATCTTTTAACTTTTGGATATTATAGATAATTACATTCCCTAACTTTGATTTAATTGTTTCTTTTACTTTCGACTTTATTTCTTCTTCATTAAGAGATTTCATAATCTTTAATCTAATATCTTCTTGGAGAATGATTTATTAATAAATTACGTCTGCTTACAAATAAAAATTAAACCCTTATAGATTATAGAATTTAGTTACTGACCAAAAGATCTATTAGTGAATGTATTGGGAGATTATCCAATTGATTTTCATCTCGAAATAACTCTAAAAGTTTATCTATTAATGATTCCTTAAAATGAGTGGCCAAATTATTCTTAAATTTTAATTCTAAAAGTGGAATTGCTTCATTTCTCCTCTTTTTATGTCCTAAGGGATATTTCACTTCGACCTTTTCTGAATGTGTACCATCTGTAAAGAAAACTTGTAATGAATTAGTGATAGCCCTCTTCACAGGATCATGATATTCTAATGTGTAATCGGAGTTTTCTCGAACTATCATTTTATTTCTTAATATATCAATTTTAGGATCATTTGCTCGTTCAAGCTCATAATCATCTGCGACTAAATCTCCAAATATTAGTCCTATTGCAGACATGTATTGAATACAATGATCCCTATCTGCGGGATTATTTAGTTCTCCTGTTTTATTTATAATTTGATTTCCAGCTTTTTGCGTGAAAATTTCAATCTTATCAATATCATCCAATCGGTTTACTATTTTAGGATGTAATTTGATACTTGCTTCAACCGCAGTTTGTCCATGGAATTCTGCAGGATACGATACTTTGAATAAAATATTCTCTATTACATAATTTCGATAATCTCGAGGGAACCTGAATTTTTCACCATTCCAAATCCTGTCATAGAAACCCCAATTTTTAGCCGTTAAAGCGGTAGGATAACCCATTTCACCCTTCTTAGCTTGAAATGCTAAAAAAACGGCTCTAGACGTAGCATCTCCCGCAGCCCAACTTTTACGAGTTCCCGTATTAGGCCAATGTCTATAGGTTCTTAATGGACCAAGGTCTAACCACACATTTGAAATAGCATTAACTATTTGCTGTTCATTACACTCTAATAATTTAGCGGTAATAGCAGTGCTGGCAAGTTTAACTAAAATTACATGGTCTAAACCATGTGCGTTAAAACTATTTTCCAAGGCCATAATTCCTTGGATTTCATAAGCTTTTATCATTGCTGTTAAAACCTCATGCACAGTAATCGGAGATAATCCTTCAGATTCATTTTTCCTTGAGATATGATCTGATACAGCAAGGATTGCTCCTAAATTATCTGAAGGATGCCCCCATTCAGCAGCTAACCAAGTATCATTAAAGTCAAGCCAACGAATTAAAGTGCCGATGTTAAATGCCGCTCTTATAGGATCTAAGATATATGAAGTCCCGATAACTCGAGATCCATTAGGAATTTTGGTTCCTTGAATTATTGGACCCAAAAGTTTCTTACATTCAGGAAATTGTAGTGCTAAAATTGCACATCCTATACTATCCATAAGACATAAACGTGCAGTTCTGTATGCCTCGGGGGATGAGATATTATAATTATTGACGTACTTGGCAATATCAACCATTTCCTTGTCAATTTGATTCATATTATAACCTGTCGTTAGTAAAATATTTTCATCTATCTTCTATTGGAGTATATTCTCTATCCTTCGAGCCAATATAATTTGCGATAGGTCTTATAAGTTCGCTCATTTCTCTTTGTTCAAGAATGTGAGCTGACCATCCAGCCGACCTGCTAATTACAAAAATAGGTGTAAATAGAATCGGTTCAATTTCCGCTACAGAATAGGCAATAGCGGAATAAAAATCTAAATTTGGAAATGTGCATGGATCTTTACATTTATTAAACATTGTCCCTTCAATAGCTTCTCCGATATCAAATAAAGTTAAATCACTTTTATTTTGAGAAATTCTTTTAGCCAAGTCTTTCATGTATTTACTCCTCGGATCTTCAGATAAATAAACAGGATGTCCAAAACCAGGTACTCTTATATTATTCAAGAGCATATGTTGTATATTATTTATCGCCTCTGCTGGACTCTTGTACTTAGATATCATATTTAAAACGGCTTCATTTGCCCCTCCATGTTTCGGACCACTTAACGTACAAATGCCATTTACAATACATGCATAATAATCAGCATTTGTTGCGGAACAAACGCGTGCAGAGAATGTTGAGGCATTTAATTCATGTTCAGCATATAAAATCAATGATTTGTCCATCATTTCTCTCTCGATCTCTGTAAAGTCCTCTTTTATCATTCTTAGGAGATATCCAGAATAAGTGGATTCTTCGACATCTTTTACTCTAAATGACTTTCCTTTCGATTTCGAATACCAATATCCTATGATGGATGGCATAACACCCAAAACTTTTAGTACACTTTTTATTGGATTTCTTGAATCTTCTGGATGTGAGATTCCTAATATTGACACTCCTGTTCTAATGACATCCATAGGATGAGCACCAGATGGGATATGATCCATAACCATTTTGACCAGATCTGGAATTCTGCGATATTTTATAAGTTTTTGTATCCAAACCTGGAGTTCTTCTGTAGTTGGTAAGTTCCCATTTATAATGAGATATGATGTTTCTTCAAAATTACTCTGGTTTACCAAATCATCAATACTATATCCTCTATATCTTAAACCATCAGCTATGCTACATATAGCTGAGTCTGTGACTTTATATCCTCTTAAGCCTGTTTCCTTTTGTTTCATTTCTGCCATTTAATCACCCTTCATTCTCTTTAGCTCCATAAAGTCTATCGAAAAAGTCCTCATAATATTGATAATTAAGTAAATCGTATAACTCATCTCTTGTTTGCATTTTCGAGATTAATGATTTTTGTGTTCCTGAGTTGATGATTGTTTTATAAACTTCTTCTGCTGCTTTGTACATCGCTCTGAATGCACTTAAAGGGTATAAAATTATCCCAACATTTATATTCTTTAATTCTTCTACGGTGAAAAGAGGTGTGTATCCAAATTCAGTAATATTGGCTATAATTGGAATAGAAATATTCTCACTTAAAATCTTATATTGGTCTAGGGATGTTAATGCATCGGGAAAAATAGCATCAGCCCCATTAGATTCATACATTTTTGCTCTTTGAATCACTCCATTTATACCTTCCAGAGCAAAAGCATCTGTTCGAGCAATGATAAAGAAATCTTGATCATTTCGAGCGTTAATAGCAGCTTTAATTCGATCACACATTTCTTTAGGAGATACGACTACTTTGTTTGGACGATGTCCACATCGTTTGAAAACTTCTTGATCTTCAATATGGATTCCTGCTACTCCTACTTTTTCTAAAGTCTTGATTGTCCTTGCGATTGTTAATGCAACCCCTCCAAAGCCTGTGTCAATATCTACGATAAGAGGTAAATCTACTTTATGTGTTATTCTTTTTGCATCCTCTACTACATTATCTAATGTGGTGATTCCAAGATCAGGTAAGCCATATGAAGCATTTGCTACTCCTGCCCCTGATAAATAAATAGCTTTAAATCCGATATCTTCTGCCAACATTGCAGCAAGTGCGTTAATCGTGCCTACTAACTGTAAAGGTTTTTCTGTTTTTAGAAGCTCACGAAATACCTTTCCTGGTGATTTTTTCATATTAGACATTAAATAAACTCCTTTATATCTATCAAAAAACTGTTAATTTCTTTATTAAATTATAATAAATGATGTTTAGAAATTATTATCTTTCTGAAATTGAAGTATAAACCTTATCTAATTCGCCAATATAACGAAGTCGAGGTCTTATAAGTTTATTATCTGAAAGTTGTTCAATAGCATGGGCTAACCATCCTGCACTACGCGAGGCAGCAAAAAGCGGAGTAAAAAGAGTTGTTGGTATTCCCAATACATGTAAAGCTCCTGCAGAATATAAATCTACATTGGGATAAATTTTTTTAGTCTTTATCATGAATTCTGTAAGTATTTCTGTCATTTCATAGATATTATCAATTTCACCCTTATGTTTTTCATGTTCTAAATCTGGAATTTTTTCCACGATTTCAGGATTACTCCATAATTCTTTAGATATATCACGCAAGATTCTAGCCCGAGGATCCCATGTTCTATAAACTCGATGCCCAAAACCCATAATTTTCTCTTTGTTTTCTAATTTGGCTTTTGCCCACGGGATTACATTAGCTTTAGTCTTTATTTCCCCTAAAAAAGCATTCATCACACGCTCATTAGCTCCACCATGGAGTGGGCCTCTAAGTGTCCCAATAGCGCTTGTAATGCCACTATAAATATCTGATAAAGTTGAAACGGTAACCCTACAAGAGAAAGTGCTGCTATTTATCGAATGATCCATATGACAAATCAAAATTTTATCAAAATATCTCGTAAATTCATTATTAGGTACTTGCCCAGTCATCATATAATAGTAATTGCATGCATGCGAAAGATCTTCAGAGGGTTCAACTAATGGTAAATTACTTTGGATTCTGTGTGAAAAGGCTAATACGGTTGGAATCTTTGCGATGATTCTTATTCCTTTTCTGATGTTTGCTTCCTCTGAATAATCATAGTCATCTGGATCGTAAAGAGATAATGCAGAAACTGAAGTTCTCAGTAGTTCTATTCTAGTAGTATTTCTTGGATAACTCTTTAGAATAGTCAATACGCTGTCAGGAATATTCCTTTCCTTGATTAACTCATCCTTAAAGGTTTCAAATTCTCTCTTTAGTGGTAGTTTCCCATATATCAGTAAATATGCAACTTCTTCAAATGAGGATTCATTGACCAATTCATTTAGAGGATATCCACGATAATACAGCTGACCATTAGATCCATCTATATATGTTATATAACTTTCATCTACATAAATTCCAATTAATCCTTTATAAATCTTGGCTTGGTCGAGTTCACACATTTTAGGTTCTTCTTCCTTGTAATCCTCACAAGCAAAAGAATCTGTTGTCTCACAACTTCCTGACTCGCGTTCCATACAGTTTCCCTAATTTTAATAATCTCAAATTTACCTTAAAGTAAACTAGGTAATTATTTAATTCTTAGGTTTTTAAATCATTAGTAGACGAATAGATGATACTCATTATATGAGATTCTTAAATCTTATTCATGAAGCCTTGTTCTTCTAACACATTTGCGAAGCTAAGTATTGTCTGTGGAAAGAATAAATGATGATACTCTAAAGTAAGTATCGAACAAATTTCTTTAAGATTTAAGGATAAACCTATAAAATTTATCAATTCTTGGAAATCACCTCCCCAAATATCAGGTGGTTCGGGAGTTTTAAATTCTTCATATTCGTTAGTTCGAAAGAGTGGAGTAATAAACTTTAGATTTTTCCTCCCTATGAAATTTAAACTCCATTTTTGCTTAAAATAATCTGGTTCTTCTACAAGACGAGAGTCAATGGATGCATGTTTACATAATTTATTCCACCAATTTAAAAGATTCTCTGATAATTCCTCTATTTCTTTAGACCTATCTGAAAGTAAAGTTTCCGTAATTGATGAAAATGGTCCGTATATTTCTAGTGATTTTAATATTAATTTTTCGTAATTGGTAAATGAATTAATTATAGCCTTTCCCAACATCGCAATTTCATCTTTTGAAATAGTTGGGGATTCATGAGTGAGTTGATTATAAAGACGAAATATGATTTCTCTCGCTTTACCAAGTCTTGTATAAAAATTCTTCTCAATAATTGGCCATATCGATGTTAATGTATTTCCATCCAGTATTGAAAAAAGATAACTTGTACAGAGTGCAATGCTAATTATTCGCTTTAATTCGGTTGAGTCACATTTGTCGATTGTATCAAGGGACGTATGCCAAAAAGGATCATCATGCCCAATCATGATCCCCGGAATCATAATAGGTCGAGCGACAAAAACACCATGATCGCTCCCACCTGAATAAGGAACAAAACGATAGCGCATTTGCATTTGTGTACCATTAATCGCAATACCGTTGGGGTGATCTGCTATTAAATTGGTAAAATACTGAATTATATCATTCAAAATTGAAGGTCTTGAATACGGGGTAAGACAGATATTACAAGGAGTTCCAACTTTTATCGGATGTTCACCAATCATGTCTAAATTGATATTAAAGATCGCTTTCTTAACAATTGCTTCATGTTCTTTAACCCATGGAAAAGTGCCATGAAATTCAGGAATCCAGAGAAATCTAATTGTGTGTTTTGGAGGTTCTAATACATCTTGTTTAATCAGAGTGGTAAAAGAGCGTACTAATTCTAATAATCCTGCTGATCCACTAGCATTATCATTTACACCGGCAGCGGGATGGCAAAGGTGAGCAGTTAAGATAATTTCTTCTTGAGGCTTTTCGGTTCCTCGAATTGAAGCAGAAATAACCTCAAGTTCCCCATCAAAAAGTTTTGCTTCAACTTTTGCATATAGTTTAATAGGACCTTTTTTAAGCAAATTTTTTAGGTATAATCCCTGTTCAAAAGGGATACTAAATCCAAAAGTGGTCTTTTTTAAATCTTTTGCAATTGCGGGAAATCTATTATAGATAGTCATTCCTTTTATACCTCCCGCTCGATCTGGACCTGGATATACTATAACTCCTAATGCTCCTCTTTCAGCATATAACGTAGGAATTATAATTCGTGGTGCTTCCATTAGAACAATTTTTCCTTTAACATCTAAGTCTTCAAAATCTTCTTCACTAAGCCCCTTCCCTACATCAACTAACTCTGCCTCTACATCACAACTTTTTGATCTTCCTACAATACACATCGGAATATCTTGGAATCGACATATAATCTCTTTTTTTGGCGCTATTATTTTTAATTCTGCAGATTTAACGTCCCAACTTTGTGTCACAATCCATTCCCAAGTTTTTGTCTTCCCATCAGCAGGATATTTATGGTGTTTAATCTCATCTAATCCGAATGTTTCCAATTCTTTAAGCAATTTCTTTACAATATCATGATAATCTTTAGATCCTACCACTCGATTATACTGGGATATCTTTCCTACCCAATCAAACGCATTTTTCCCACTAACTTCATTAAGTACATTATCAATTAATTTTGGGAGATCCATAATTCAGAGTTGCGACATTCAATTTTTCTATTAATTTGATGTTACACTCTGTAAAAAATATAAAACTTTTGATTAATTATAATCAAGATTTAAAAAGTATAAAGAACTAATGAAATGCATCTCAACTTTAAAGACTGGTGAGAAATCATGGAAAAAGCTTTAAAAATTGAAATTGTCAAAAAAATATTACTCCTAATCTTAGTTTTGATCTCTACAATTGTCATGATAATACTTATTGGTGCTTATTATACAGGAGATTTCTCTTTAATAATTAGATCATACAGCTTAATTTCAGTGTTAATTATTACGATTCCATTAGCGATTGTAATTAAATATGTTGGAGATGTATTAATTTTGTTATCGAATCGAAGTAGAATAAAAGAAGATTAAACCTGTAACCTGTTATTTTCTAATAAAATAGTGTAATTAAATTAATATAGAATATTAGAAGAAATTTCTGCTAAAGTCCTACAATTGGTCATTTTCATTGCTTTTGTAAGAGTTTTTTGCATATATTCCATATGAATTTGTACTCCTTTAAATCCCGCACCAACAGCTGCACGAACTATATCTCGACCAATAAGGACAGACTCAGCACCAAGTGCTAACATTTTTACAACATCATACCCCGTACGGATACCTCCATCAACGATTATTTTAATTTTGTTCTTAAATTTTTCTACAATTTCTGGTAGTACTTCAGCTGTTCCCGGGGTGTGATCAAGAACTCTTCCTCCATGATTTGACACAACTATTGCCGCAGCTCCCGCTTCCACTGCTTTGGATGCATCCTCAATGCACATTACTCCTTTGATAATTACTGGAAGATTTGTAGAAGAAACTAATTCTTTAATATCTTTAATTGACTTTTTATAAACTTGCTTATTATGGATTTCCATGGCATACGAACCACAGCCATCTATATCTATCCCAACAGCGATACTTCGAACTTCTTCAGCTTTATTAAAAAATTTCATGATTGTACCCTGATCTCTTGGTTTTACTATTTTGATACCCCATCCTCCCGCTTCGGCTATTGCATCTATTCCATAAGAATCCTCGAGTGAATAAGTATAAGTATCCCCCCTCCAACCTACAGTTCCCGCATCTCTACAGCCAAGAACCACTGCTCGACAAAATTCTCTTTCCGTAATAACTTTATCTCCTCCAAAACTGTTCACTCCAGCTACACTTGCTGCCATGATTGGCATATTCAATTTCCTGCCAAAAAAATCATAATTAGTATTGGGAGTGAAGTCTTCTTCTATTAAACTCATTTTTAATCTGTACTTCCTCAAAGCTAGGAAATTATTATTAAAACTAGCACCACTTCCAATACCCCCAATACCAAGAGCTCTCCCATAACTCTGTCCCTGACAAAGTCTGCGTGGATCACCATCACAATCTTTATATACTCCACAGATTCCCTTTAATTTCTCTCTTGCTATATCTCTTACATCCTCTACAGTTTTAATTTCTGTTTTAACTTCTGTTGTCATAATAGCACCTCTAAATCAAACCATTTTTTTAGGATCTAATAATTTGTCTAAATCTTCGTCTAGTTTGATTCCCATTTCTTCGATGACTTCTTTAATGCTTTTATTCTCATCATAAGCCTTAAGTGCAATCGCAGAACATTTATCATAACCAATATATGGTGTAAGATTGGTTACGAGCATAAGTAAGTTTTCCAATTGAGAATTAATGTGATCTTTATTAACCTTTAAATCTAACAGACAATGGTCAATAAAAGAATTAATTCCACTACTAATTATCTCAATTGAATTTAATAAATTGAAGATCATCAAAGGTTTGCACACATTTAAATCAAGAATACTCCCAAATCCTTCTGCGAAAGTAATAATAGAATCATTTCCTATAACTTGAAGGCAAATTTGTATAAGTGCTTCTGATTGAGTTGGATTTACTTTTCCTGGCATAATAGACGATCCAGGTTCATTCTTTGGTAAAATAAGTTCTGATAAACCGGCTCGGGGACCACTACCCATCCATCTTATATCATTTGCCATTTTTAAAAGTGATAAAGCCAATAATCTGAGAGAACTACTTGTATTAACTATACTATTATGAGAAGCAATACCCTCGGCTTTAATAGGATTCATTTCAAAAGGTAAATTTGTTAATTTTGATAAATGATCAACCGTTAGTTTGGCAAAATCTTTATGAGCATTTAATCCTGTGCCTAAGGCGGTACCTCCAATTGGAATCTGAAAGAGTTCTTTACATGAACTTTGCAATCGCTGCTCATTAGTTTTTATTTGCTTTTTATAGACTTCAAATTCTAATGAAAGAGGAATAGGAACGGCATCTTGTAAATGTGTCCTCCCAACCTTTACTATATTATCGAATTCTTTAACTTTACTGGAAAGCGATTCAATTAACCGAGTTAAGGAGGGAAATACCTTTTCATTAATCAAATGTAAAGCAGCAATATGCATGGCACTTGGAATAACATCATTAGAAGATTGACATTTATTCACATGATCATTAGGATGAACTGGTGTTTTTTTTCCCATAGCAAATCCAAGAATCTGATTTGCTCTATTTGCTAATACTTCATTCATATTCATATTCGTTTGGGTACCACTACCAGTTTGATAGATGTCTATAGGGAATTGATCGTAATATTTCCCCTCCTCTAATATTTCATTTACCGCCTGTAATATTGCTTCGCCTTTCTCTTTATCAATTAATTCCAAATCCATATTAGCTAGTAGGCAAGCTTTTTTTAACTCAGCCAGGGAAGTCAAGAAAATTTTGGGAAATTTAAAACCACTAATTTGGAAATTTTGAATTGCCCGTTGAGTATTTACTCCCCAATATACATTTTCGGGTACTTGGACCTCACCTAATACGTCTTTTTCAATGCGATAATTCAAATTCAATTTCACCTATAATTTGAACTCTTATAAAGTTATTAGAAAAAGGGTAATAAAAAAAGTTTATATTAATAATCAATAAAAATAGATGGTTTTTCTCAAATTAAATAGGAATTATTAGAGAAATTCTCGAATCAGTGAGTTTATTTTATCCGGTTGTTCATTTATAACCCAATGTGAACCTTCAGGAATACGTTTGATTATTAAATCTGGTACAAATTCATCAAGGTCCTCAAGGTTATGAACTGTTAATGCAGTATCTTTTTCTCCCCAGATAACTAGCGTAGGCATCTTTATCATAACTGGATTTGCTTCCAATTGTTCACTTGCTAATTCTGTAATGTCTTCTCCCTGTGATGGAGGTCTCAATCCACCAGCACGATAATAATTTAACCCACCGGTTATGGCTCCTGGTTGAGACCATGCTTCTTTATAGATTTGATGATCATCATCATCAAATTCCATTTCAGGCGTAACTACTATATTGAACAAATTTTGGAAATCATTTGTAGTGAGAAATCCTTCTGCATTTGGTGTTCGAAAGAATAACACATACTGACTTGAACTCTGTTGATCTTTGTTTTTTGAGATTAATCTTCCAAAAACATTCGGATGTGGAGCATTGATAATAATTAACTTTTCAACTAATTCGGGATATGCTCCTGCAAAGGGGAACGCAACAACACCACCCCAATCGTGCCCTGCTAATATAAACTTCTTACGTCCAAAATGATTCTCTACTAATGCTCTGAGATCTTCAACCATGTGTTGCGGTTGATATTGTTCAATCCCCTCAGGTTTAGATGAAAGATTATATCCTCTCATATCAAGAGCGACAGCCAAGTAATCTTTTGAAAATTCTAAAAGCTGATCTCTCCACATATACCAGAATTGAGGAAAACCATGTAGGAAAACAATTAATTTTCCATCCTCGGGGCCTGCTTTAATGTAGTGAAGTCTTATATTGTTTACCTCAGCAAATTCGCTTTTGAATTGCGGATATTTTTTCTTAATGATTTCTTCAGACATTTTTTTTAACCTTTACCCAATCTTTTTAGACTTTTGTGTAAAAAATGCATTTAACAAAATCTAATTAATTTGCAATTAATTTTATGAGTTAAAATGCATCAAATTTTAAAAATTCTTAGTGTACAGTCATGGTAAATAATAATTTAAGTGAAGATACTCCATTATAAAAGGATAACTCTCGATAAAGGCGAAACAAAAACAGTTGCATTCTCATTAACCTCGAAAAACTTTTTCTATATAAATGAAGAAGGAAATCGCATCATTGAACCAGAGGTAATTAATTTGTATATTAGTGGATGTCAACCAGGTTTTAGTGATAATGCAATTAATTTAATTGAAAGTTGTTTTGAGGTTCAAGGGGAAAAACAAGAATATTTTATGTAATTTGCACCTACAAATTCATCAAAAAAAAGAGAAATAAAAGATTTTCATTATATTTTTCCTATCGTTTAACGAGATGGTAAATCCTGATATTTTCACCGGTCACATTAATTATATCAAACCCATTTTTGGTACAATAATCCTCGATATATGCTAGAACTTTAGGAAAGAATGCTTTTTCTTCAAATTTAGTTTTATTCACCCCAGAGGAAGTCGAATGATACATAGAACGATTTAATAGGTTAATTGCGATTGATTCAACTTTCATTATTTTCATCTCCTTTGCTGTTTGCTATTCTCAAATTGAGATATCATTATAATTACCATGCTCCTATTTAATTCTTTAGAATTATATTTAGTTCTTTAACTAAAAAAATTGAAAATTCGCTATAAAATATCACCTATAATATTTAACTAGACTCAGGTGGGTTCATTTTGCTTTTTATCGGACATTTTGTTAGCATCTATTCTATTACTTTTGGTTTTTTCAATATTAAATGGAACTAAATTAAATATATATAATTTGAACTGTTGATTAAGTTCTTGAAATCAGATATAAAAAGGAAAAAAAATTGTAAATAATTTATTGAATATAACTTGTAGCAGTTTTTAATAAATCTTCGGCTTCTTTAACTATTCTTTCGATGATGTCTGAAACCTTTTCAATTTTATTTATAATTCCAATACTTTGCCCTATTAGGACGCCACCATTCTCCATATCTCCTTGATAGGCTGCAAAAGCTGCCTTTGCATCTTTTCTTAATTCTTCAGCGAGTTCTTCCTTTGAAATTGCGGAACGGTGCTCAGCCCTGGCTTTTTCTTCTGCTATCTTTTCTTCTTTATTTTTTACCATTCCTTTTGATAAGGCAAATTTATTTCTCCAGTATCTAATGATACTAAGAGCTCCTGTTCTTATAATTGTATCTTGAGCTTTAGCAGGTGGAATAACAGCTTTGTAATTTTCATGAAACTCACTATCTATAGAAGCAATAAACCTAGATCCCATAGCAATTGCTCCTGCGCCTAAAGATAATGCTGCTGCCAGTCCTGCTCCTGTTGCATATCCACCACACGCAATCCTTGGTATATCAGGATATTTCTGCTGAATTTGTTGCTGTAAAACAATACCTCCTACTCTTTCATAAGATTGATGGCCACCGCCTTCGAATCCAGTAATAACCAGACCATCAACCCCCGAAGCAACACTCTTGTCAGCTAACCAAAGAGCAGGAGAAACGTGAAAGTGTTTGATTTCCGTTGTTTCCCTTAATTTTTGAAAGTCTTTATTTTGGGGCATTCTTCTTGATGACCCTGCACTAGAAAGAGCATATAAGCACTGTTCTCTAAGTTTAGGACTAGCCATAATATGTTTTGAAGCTGTACTTATTATTTCTTCAGCATTTAGCACATTTCTCGAAGTTATGACATTAAATCCAAAAATTCCATCAGTATGCTCTACTACATAGTCAAGATTTTTCGTTATCGCTGCTGGGATACTTTTTTCATAACCATCCATAGATACGGTTGTATGGGATATCACACCTAACCCACCCGCTTCTGCCACTGCTGTAGCTAATTGAGTAGTTCGAAAAGGTCCCATTGGTGCATTCACAATTGGATGCTTAATACCAAACATTTCGGTAATTGATGTTTTAATTGTCACATTTTTTCACCTTTTTTTTTAAAGTGAATCGATTCTTAAAAAAACTTACTCTTTTCTGAATTAAATATTTCAAAAAAATTTGAAAAAAAGTCTTGGAAAAAAAAAGATCTATTAATCAATTAACCAATTATCTCTGATATCCTTTATAGCTGTTCCCGGCATAACTCCTTTCGGGCAAACTCTATTACACACAAAATATTTCTTGCATGCAGGAATAGCGTCATCTTTTAAAACCCGAGAAAGAACAGATTCCTGCTTAACAACTGAAATTCTCGAGTCCCTAATAAATCTATCCGCTTTAGCTAGTTGAGCGGGACCAAGATAATTAGGATTTTCTTTACTTACGGGACAAGCCCAACATAATCCGCATAAGATACAGTATATTAAGCGTTCGATTGTCTTCATTTGATTTGGTGATTGAGAGGATTCAGGAGCTTTATCGTTCCATTCTCTCATGAAAAATGGTTCTATTTCCTTATAGAACTCCCAGAATGGTTCCATATCAACAACCAGATCTTTCAAGACAGTCATATTAGGCAATGGTTCAATTAAAATCTCAGTTTCAGCATCCCAATCTGAATGTTTACCAAAACTAAATTCAGGCAAATTCACCGACTTTTTTGAGGTTTTGACCGTAGACACTTGAGTTCGACATGCAAGCAATGGTACTTTATCAATCGTCATTCCACATGAACCGCAAATTGCTCCTCTACAAGCATATCGAAAAGCTAATGAAGAGTCATAATAGTCTTGTATATAAAAAAGAGCCTCTAATACACTCATACCTCTTGATAAAGGGACTTCAAATTTATCATAATGAATGTCTCCATTACCAGAATTCCTATAAACTAAAAATTTATATGTTTCAACCATTAATATTTCCTCTCCTTTACTTCAAATAATCCTAATTTAACTGGTTTTGTTTTTATTTCTAATCCATCTTTTCCTCGATAAATCATGGTGTGGACAAGATAATCATCATCATTCCGACTGGGGTAATCAATCCGAAAATGAGCACCCCTGCTTTCTTTCCTCCACAATGAAGCATAAGCGGTTGCTTCTGCAATATCCAACATACTTCTAAGCTCTAAAGTACGAATTAATCCATAATTAAACCTTCTATCTTCAGTTGAAACCTGGGTATTTAAGAATTCTTTTTGTAACTTTTGCAAAAGATCATATGCTTTTTCAAGATCAACTTGAGTTCTAAAAACTCCAACATTCCTATTCAGAGTCTCACCCATTTTATTTCTAATTTCAACTGGTTTTTTTCCAGTATTTTCATTCCATGTTTTCAATAACGTTTCTATCTCATTAATTACCATGTCTTCCGCTTTCTTAATATCTTGGGAGGATGGCTTTATTGATAGTCCTTTTTTAAGTAAGGTTCTCCCTAAATACCTTCCAAACACCGCAGTCTCTAGCAGTGAATTTCCTCCTAATCGATTTGCCCCATGAACAGATAAACATGAACATTCTCCAATTGTGTAGAGCCC
>JBHLOF010000166.1:0-5824 GCA_048940805.1 Promethearchaeota archaeon | reverse complement strand
AGTCTTTGTTCTTTTAGTAAAATGATGATGATCAATGAAGATATATGGCACCCCTAGCTCGGAAGTATCATTTTTTATGTCTAATCCTATTTGACTCACTTCGTTAGCATCTAAAATAACACATATCTCATAATCAGACAATGACACCTCCTCGTTATATGGAAATGTTAAATCAGGAAATTTGGTAGAAATTTTTGACATGAATTTTCTAGTAGGTTTTGTTATCTCTGAAAATATGATCGAAACATTTGTAGAGTTAAAGTAGTCAATTAAAAAGAGTTTAAGAGCGAAACAAGAAGCGAGGCCATCAATATCTACTAGATCGTGAGTTGTAATGAGGATCTTTTTGCCTTTTAAAAATGATAAAAAATTGTCGTAATTAATTTTTAACATAAAATTGGTTAATCGTTTTTATTTTGAAGATCGCTCTGAATTGAACTAGATAACGTCTTAATTTGATTTTCCAATCTTGATTTTTTCTGATCTAGAGTTTTTAACCTCATTTCGAGAGTTACCTTTAGACTTTTTTTCTCATCAAGTAGTTTATTCTTGTCGCTTAACACAAGAATTCCGCCCAGTGATTTATATACTGTCGTATCTTCATCCTCAATTTTTTCCAGCTCTTCAATAGCAAATTCAGTTTCTCTAAGATGAGAATCTGTCTGCCTTCTTTGAGTCTCAATGATTTCAAAGGTTTGTTGTAGATTAGCTAGATTTTGTATTTTATTTTTCTGTTCTTCACTTAAATCATCAAGATTAATGGTCATTTTTTCTATCCTTTTATCAGTATTAGTTTTATTGTGGTATGTAGTATTCTTTTTTTTAAGAAATTTCTGTTAATTTTACGGTATTATCAATTATTTTCCCAAAATTAATAATTTCATTAATTGACGCTCTAAATGCTGTTATATCACTTCCCTCTATCTTAAAAATAAGAAGGTCAGAGTCTTTTTTTTCTACAAACACTTTAGAGCGATTAGTTTGTAATTTTTTGATTTCAGGGATAAAAGAGTTGTAAGAGAGATCTCTTATTTCAGAATTATTAAATTTTAACTCAATCCATGATTTAATTGAAAAAAATCCGTTTTGGTTCATTATTCTTCAATTGTTTCTAATTCTCTTTGCTTACGTTTACTAACTCGAAAAGATTCAGCACCGCGAGGAGTTTCTATGTAATAGGCTCCTCCTGTGAAACGTGCATCGCACTTTTTACAATGCCAAATGCCTGTTGATATTCTATGAGTGGTTCCTTTAGTTAAACATCTTGGACATCTAGAATCTCCTTTCATTTTCTCCAGAATTAAGCGAGTTCTTTTGCGTAAAGTGCTCCCATAACGCGCAGCATATTTTCCAGTTATTCCAACTTTTTTAGTTCCCACTTTTAATCAAAATTAGATTTTAATAATTGATGTAATTCTTAATATAGGATAAACTATAAATTTTTCTAAACATAATCTAGGATTTTTCTCTTATGGAAACCTCTCACGCAAAGGAAATTTATAAATAAACTTAAGTTAAAGAACCAATTTATAGGGTTAAAAGATCAGACTCAATCCTTAATGATTTAAATATTAAATAAAAAAGAAAAACTACCCCCCGAAATATTGTGGTCGAGGATTTTGAATTGGATGAAATTAAGGATGATTATGGAACATTTGAGACCTTAAGGAGAGTGCTATAGGGGACTAAAATATAAGTATAATAATAAATTCAAAAAAAACAAGATTAAAAAAAGGACTAAACTTTGGCCTGATGCTGTAATAAATTCAATTGTTTTCTCAGTTTCTGCCCAATTTCTAAGGATTTTTTCCCTAACATATTAATTTCTTCAATTGAAAACGTTGCAGCTCCACTTTTTTGTATAGAAGTGATCTTATTTTCTGTTACAGATATTGAAATTTTACCCTCGCATACTAATTCTTCGGGTAGCTTAGGATCTAGAAAAACTATATCGTCAACTTTCCCATAGGTTAATGCTAACGGTAACTCATTCACTATATCCTTTCCGGTTAAATACTTACCTGTCCATTCCAAACCATTTTCTCCTATTATCCCCTCAGGAACATGGGCAGAAAGTAATGTAGTTAAAGCACTTATGGCTCCAGCATCAATTAAATTACCATCATGATTCATTACATACATATCAACAAAAAGTATATAGACTGCTTCTTTTTCTTTAATACAAAGTTTTTTTGTCTGCACACAGTCTGCATGTCTGATCCCTCGATCAACAACCCGCGCTAATTCGATCGACTGTTCATCTGGAGGACCTCTTTCAAACAAAGGTGATGCTAGTGGAAGTAGCTCTGCCATTACAGTACAAACACCTTCATCTGGTAGGTCTGGAAATGGTTCTCCAACTTCATATTTTAAACCTGTAATTATTCTCGTGTCTCCTAAGGTAACGTCAGCAGAACCTTCAGCTGATGCAATAATATCACTTTTTATATTAAACTCCCTGTAATCCCAAAGTCCACGTCCATCAATGCGTTCCTCTTTTCTTAAGTTCGACTTAATGTAACTCTTTTCGATTCTTGAGACTATACGCTTAACATCCATCATTATTAATTCTCATCCTCCTCTTTTTTTTCTTTTGTCGTTTCTTCTTGTATGAGAAGATATTTACTTTTTAAGGTTTTCAATTGGATTTGATGAATTTCTTCTAATGCTTTTTTTGCTTTTTCTAGGAAGTCTTTCATGTCATCTAAATCCATGTCACCATCAAATTGCAAAAGCGAAATTTCTTCATTATACCATGTGATAGCGATGGGTAAATCAGCCTCACCAGCTTTATCTTCAATGCCAGAAAGATCTACCACTTTTTTTCCATCAATTCTACCTACAGCAACAGCAGTTACTAGGCTCTTCATAGGAATTCCAGCATCGGCTAGAGCTAAAGCCGCTACAGTAGTGCTAGCGCATCTAGTTCCCCCATCTGCATCCATTACATCGATAAAGACTTCAAAGCTCGTACCAGGATATAATTCGAGAAACAATATTGGTTCCAGACAATCTGCTACGATCATAGATATTTCTTTCTCTCTACGCCCAGGAGCCGGCCTTTTTCGGTCAAAAACTGAAAATGTAGCCATTCTATAAAAAACTCTTAAAACTCCTCGATCTGGCTTAGCTAGATGATGAGGATGGACTTCTCTGGGTCCATAGACGGCAGCAAAAATTTTATTGTTCCCCCATTCTATATATGCTGAACCATCAGCATTATTAATGACACCAACTTCCATTTTAATTGGTCTTAATTCTTCTAAATCTCTCCCATCGAGTCTTTTACCATCTTTACGGAAGAGTTTTTCTGGATATTCATCATTTATAATTAACGGCATTTAATCTAAACCTCTCACTTTTATTTCATTCATAATATATTCTTGCATTCTATCTGTTAAACCTACTGTATGTGCTTCATTTTCTATCTTTTTTATTGATTCTATCAGAAGTCTTTCGTGAGAAAGATCTTCCCCTTTTATCCAAATTCGACCGTTTTGAGTAACGAATATATTGCATTTTGTTAAATTTTTTAACATCTTAATCATCGAACCACTACGACCAATAACTCTCGGGATCTTTGGAGGGTCTATTGAAATTACAATACCATTATTCCTTATACCTAAATATTTACCGACAGTGGTTAACTCAGGTTTGTTAATTCGATCAGCAGACAAAATTTTCACAATTAAAACATCTCCTATTTCATATTTCTTAGTACTTACTTCCTCTTGACTATGACCGCCTCCCCTTCCTTTACCGCCACCTCTAAAAGATCTTGATTTATCTTTTTTGATTGTATTTTTGGGTTTTAAGGTACCAAAATCTTTTGCATTAATATCACATTTATATTTCACAGGATTTTTATCCACTACGAGTGCGATAACCTTATCCCCAGGTCTAGGAGTGTAAAAACCTCTAAGAGGTATTACATTAACATAATTTTTGTTAATTTGTTTTAAACCTATATTTAATGATACTATTTTTGTTCTATCATTATTGTAGATGGTACCTCTTCCTGGTAAAAAGTTTTTCGTATCTTCTGTTAATACTTCTCCTGGCACAACTACCTCTCTTGAAGATTCTTCATCTTCAAATTCTTCAAAATCTTCATCTTCTGAATCCATTTCTATAGAATCTTCATCATCTAAGTCATCTTCAATGGATTCTTCATCTGTTTCATTCTCCATTATTACTCACATTAAATTTTTATTTTCTTTACCTTAATCTTTGCAAAAATAACACAATAAGAAGTAATTTAACTTTTTAAGATCAGGATTTTAAAAATTTTGTTTGTACTCTGCCATGTGTTAGCTTGTTCAACTTATCAATTAATTCCATTTGTAAACCAGCAGGTAGGCTAACAACTGAAACCCATGAGCCATCAGATTGCCATTCTTCTTTCTTTATTTGGGCTAGCTGAGCTACGACATTATAACCCTTCGCAGTAAAGGCTGAGGGTAGTTTTATTGCCATCTCTACTTGTTCCATACGGATAGGTATTACGGCACGAATACTTTTGACAACGTCATCGACTTGTTCTTCAGCATTTTTCATTAAATCAATTTTAACATTAGCCTCTTCGATAGCTTTCTCAATTCTTTGATAGGGATGAGGTTTTTTATTCTGAGGATTGATTGCATTTTTACTAATAATTGTAATTATTTGTTTTAACTTTTTATTTCTCTCTTCTTCTCTTTGAGTCTTTGTCCAATGTATTTCTCCATCAATTAATATATATCCTGCAATTTTTCTTCCATCTGTTGTATCAAAAACGACTTCCATATCACCATCTGTTGCCTTTTTACCTCGCCTCAAATCTTCAAATACCGTAAAACTTTCGAAAATTAACTCTAAATCGATTTTGTTGTTGTTTAAAATCTCGTCAATAGTTAACCTTGACCTTTCCTTTCCTGCTTTTAAACGTTTATCAATTTCTTCACGAATTAATTTTTTTGCTTCCCAAGCTTGCTCTGGATCCATAAGCATTTCAAACCGTCTTCCAGATTTCTCAATTTTTCCAATGATATACCCGCCTAAATCAATCCTTGCACGGTCAGTTGGACGATCGATCATAATATAACTTCCTTAAACTGCAACTTTATTATCCTTGATTTCTACCCTATCTTATCTTCTGCCTTTGCGATAATAGATAAATATAAAGAGCTAATACCTTGAGTTTTAAAACTAAATTTTAGGAAGCTGTAATTTTATTTAATAATTCTTCCTTTTCATCCAAATTTAAAAGTTTAAACGTTCTATCTTCCTTCAATATAAAAGCTACATCACACGTGTTCTTATTTAAAGCTTCACCCATTAATTCACTTAAAGTTTTTAAGGGTAATAATTTCAGTTCCTCATCACTCATATCTTCCTTATAATGTTCTTCAAGGTATGCTCTTGCTTCAGTTGCGTTGGCACCAATAGCAAATGCTAGGTACCCCCACATGGCCCCACTGGGGTCAGTTAAATACAAAGAAGGCTTTCCATCGTTATCAATTCCAGCAATTAGAAATGAAACTCCAAACGGACGCACTCCTGCATTCTGTGTAAATACTTGTTTATATTCGCAGATATTTAGAGTGCTGTCTTTTACAGAGATCTTTTCATCGTAATTTAACAAGTTAACTTGAGCTTGAATGCGAGCTCTATCAATTAGAACTCTTGCATCACTCGTCAGCCCCGAGATTGCAACCCCAATATGATCATCAATTTTGAATATTTTTTCTGAGCCGATAACCTCTTGAAGCTCAGAACTTTTTTTTTCAACAGCAAAAACTACTGAACCTTTATTTTTACATACTATGGCAGTTGTACCTCTTCG
>JBHLOF010000165.1:0-5853 GCA_048940805.1 Promethearchaeota archaeon | reverse complement strand
GTTGGAACGAGCTAAAACCTTGGTGCAAGGCCAAATGAAAGCGATAAAGTACTTGGAGCTAGCTTTAGGTAGGCCGCATAGTTTGATGCTCCAACTACCATCTGGTGACAGATGTAGTACAGAAGGGTGGGTATATATCTCAAACGTCAATATAAAGATCCAATGTGGAGTACAAAGACACATAATATGATTGGAATTTCAGAAAGATTAAAAACCGTTAAGATAGTAGATTTAAAATTTATATAAAAAAAGATAAAAAAGAATTATTATAATTTAATTTTACTTCTTTTTATTTTTATTACCACTGCTGAAATCCCAATAACAGATAAAATCATTATGATTATATCATAACCAGGGATTATACCAATAGGGTCATATTCTTCTACTGCCCACCATAAATTATATACATTCCCAGAATTATCTCCGTAAACCCTAATAAAATATGTTCCATTTGAGGGGAGTTCATATTTAATGTAATCATTGTCTTCGAGAGTAAAATTTCCTGTTAATTTTGTTAAACTTCCATCAAAAACTTCAAAACCCATCAATCCTTCAGCAGAGTCGTACATCACCACTACAATTAACATTAAGTGTGTGTCATCTACATAAATCCTGTACCAATCTTCATCAAATTGTAATCCTAATCCATTTATGTCCCATAAAGATTGACGCTCATGTGACGATAAGTCGTAAGCAGACGATGCATTATTGTTCATTTCATAAAAGTCATCAGATCTAGCATCAGTCTTAATATCATCCCACCATAAATCATACTCATTTCCCATATTTTCTCCTTGAACTAAAAGGAAATAAAATCCGCTAGCTAGGGGAGTGGTATCAATGTATTCGTTATCGGTATAGGAAGAACTATTTGTGATTTTATTACCCCCTTCATCATAAAGAGCCATATCGATATTTCCGAGTGAATGATTAAACAATAACTCGACTTGTAAATGTTGGAATCCGGGAGTTATATCTATAAAATAGAAATCAAAGTTATTTTGAACACCAAGACTGCCAATATCACTTAACCATGTTTGTTCTTCTAAAAAACTCACAGTTAAATAATTGAAATCATAGAAGTTACCTCGTCTGTTTCCGAAAATCTTAAGATAATAAATCCCGCTTGAAGGCAAGTCAAATATCATGGGACCATAATCTCCTTGAGTACCAGTTGGTACTTCAGAATCAAAATCATCCTTTGAATTACTTCCTCCTATCAAATTAAGAGCATCATCATAAATTTCGAGATGAATATCCCCCCCAAAATCGGAAGTTTGAATAATTAAATGTTCGAAACCGGGTTCTACAGTTATTTTATACCAGTCATCGTCAAATTGGAAACCAGGACCATCAATCCATGTTAACCACCATCCTTCATAAGGAGTAAGGTTATATGCTTGCCATTTAGCATCATTTTCCTCATAGTTATCGTCTTCTACAGTATTCTGCCATATGTCTAAATCATAATAAACATCGCTATTCCCAAATTGGTGGAATACTCGAATTCGCCATTCTCCAGGTGTATCAATAAGAAAGGTAAGAAATTCATCCTTATCACTTGAATAAGAACCTATTCGGAAAGTATATGATGGATCATATAGTTCTAATTGTAAATCACCCATAGAGTGATCAAAATAAATATTGACATCAATAGTATCACCAGGATTAAGAAAAATTCTAAACCAATCTTCATCAAAGCCTACTACCATCAAACCAGGGTAAAAACCCGGTCCTATTCCAAAAGCAGACCAAAAATCATCGTTTTCTTCTGCCCAATCATCACTAGTAGTAACAAACGAAACCCATATATCTAAATCATACAATACTGTACTATTACCATAATTATGATACACTTGAATTCTCCAATCTCCCGATACATCTGCCATAAATGTAATAAATTCGTCATGATCGGCAGATAAAGAATCTATTCGATACATATATGAGGGATCATAAAGCACTAATTGTAGATCTCCTTCAGAATGGTTAAAATAGATGCTAACGTCAATGATATCCCCAGGATTTAAATAGATTTGATACCAATCTTCATCAAAATCTACAACCTTCAATCCAGAAAAAATACCTGGACCAACACCCCACGCTGACCAAAAATCGTCGTTTTCTTCCATCCAATCGTCCATCTTTACCCAAATGTCTAAATCATAGGTTACATTTGTTAAACCACTATAGTGATATACTCGAATTCGCCAATCTCCAGGCTTATCTGCAGTAAAAGAGATAAATTCATCATCAGTGGTTGAATACGATCCAGTTCGAGAGGTTATTGCATCTACTGGGTCATAAAGCTCCATATCCAAATCTCCTTCAGAATGATTGAAATATATATAAACATCAATAGTATCTCCGGGATTTAAAAATAGTTTAAACCAATCCTCATCAGTTTCTATAATCGTAAGGTTAAAATAATAATTTGGACTAACCATACTGGCGTTACCATAATCATCATTATCTTCCATTGAATCGTCAATCGGACCACTAAGAAAAAGCTTATTTTCATCAAGTAAACTATTAGTTTTATTAAAATTAAGGAGCGAAAAACATGAAGTTAATATAAGAAGTAAAAATATGATAGATACCCCAACCTTCATATTTTTTCGATGTTTCATATCAAAATAGCCTAGATTTACCCTTATAAATTTAACAGTTTAGTTAAAGGGAGTAATCTTGAGAGTCGAATTTGAATATCTTAATTTTTAATTACTGGAATTGGAAATTAGAACAGATGAAAAGAAAATGAATAGGATGAATGGTTTAGGAGTTCATTAAATTCGTGCCTTGTTGAAAAACATGATAATTTTTATTAAAAAGAAAATTAATCTATCAAGCTAAAAGTACAATCCTTATCACCACAGCCAGGGCATTTGAAGCCCTCTTCTGGGAAATCATCTAATTCGAATTCGTGACCACATTTATCACATTTCCATTTCAATAGTAGATCCCCACAAAAACAATAAGAAAGTTTCCTATTTATTTACATAAAAAAAGTCTTAATATAAAGTTTTGTGAAAGTAAATTATGAGTCATTAGACTAAAAAGAAATTGGATCTCCTCACTCTATCATTGAAATAATGTCTTGGTAAGTTTTTTGAAAATTTATCCGTTCTAAAACAAAAAGCTTGACATTAGGGAGATTTAGTAGATGATCTTTTATTGAGTGTTTCAATTTTGAACCGATTGTGGCTATAATTGAGAGATTTGTATTGAATATTTGTTTAATGAAATCTACAAACTTTTCAGAAAATAGTTCCATTTTACCAATTTCATCTATAATCACTAGATCAATTTCGTGAAGAGGGGTATCTTGGATAGTTTGAATTGTATTTTCTAATCCCTCTACAAAGACCTTATATTTTCCTAACTTATATAAGGTGTTATGAGTTCCAACTCGAGCAAATTGCACTTTTTCTTTAGAGAATATATCCTGAATATCAAACCCTATGCGTTCACCTTGACTCCTTACTTCAGGGGTTAGGAATCCATGAATTGCTAAATTCTTTTCCAAAATGAAGTAGTTCATTAGTTTAGCAATTAAAGTACTCTTTCCCGATCTGGGAAGTCCTGTGATGAGAATTTTAGGGTTCAAAGGTTTAATATATCCGTTTCCATCAATGTTGATAACTAATACTCAAAATATAAAAGTATTGAAATAAATTAAAAATTAACAATTAAATAGATGAGGGTGTTATTTTATTATGGAAACCATAGAAGGAAATTTTAAAGGAGTAGAAGAAACCAAACTATATTTTCAAGCCTGGATACCAGAAAAAGATCCTAAGGCTATCATAATTTACGCGCATGGGTTTGCATCACACTCTGGACGAGCAGTAAACATCGTAAATGCACTCGTACCTTTAGGATACATAATTTATGCCAATGATCAACGGGGACATGGAAAATCTGAAGGAAAAACAAATTATGTCAGAAATATGGATCAATATGTTGAAGATGAGAAACTATTCTATAATCTTGTTAAGGAAAAATATCCAAAGTTACCAATCTTTATGTTAGGTCATTCAATGGGTTCAGCAATTACAGTTTATTTTGCTAAAAAATATGGATCTCTCCTAAGGGGAATTATCCTTTCGGGGATTGGGACTAAATATGGGGGTGATGAGTTAACTAAATTGGTGAAATCTGTTGCTAAAGTTATGTCCAAAATTGCCCCTAAGTTTTCTGCTACTACAGGTTTAGATCCTACCTTACTTTCTCACGATCCTGAAGTTGTTAAAACTTATATTGAGGATCCTCTTGTTGGTTATAAGAAAACCACGGTGAGACAAGCTCATTCCATGTTTGATAGTTTCGAAAAATTACCAAATATTTTGGTAGATATTAGGATACCTATTTTAATACAGAAAGGATTAGCGGATGCTACTGTAACTGGTTTTCAAGAGTTGAAATCTTTTCTTATTAAGTCGAAGAACGTTACTTTTCAAGAATATGAAGGATTATATCATGAAATTTACAATGAACTAGAACAAGATAGAGTGAGAGTTTTAGGAGATTTGAATGAATGGATCGAAAAACAACTCTAAAACAAGATAGATTCCTATGAATCCTTTTTATCCAATTCTCTGAATTTCAATAACAGTTCTTTTTGTTTTTCTGAGATTTTTTGAGGGATATCTATGGTCACTATTACGTATTGGTCTCCTCTACCTCTTCCCCTTAAATATGAAACACCTCGATTTTTTATCCGGAATTCTGTTCCATGTTGAGTTCCTTCAGGAATTGGTAATTCTTTCTCAGTTATCTTATTTTCTTTATAGTTTAATGTAGGAACTATAATTTTTCCACCTATAGTGGCAGTAACTATGTCTATATTCACAGGAGTGTATAGATCATTCCCTCTGCGTATAAACTTATCATTATCGGTGATCCTAATTCCTAAATATAAATCACCTGGAATTGCATTTACTGAAGGCACATGACCTGCACCTTGAACTTTCAAATGAACTCCGTCCTCAACACCTGGTGGAATAGTCACATGGATTGTCTTTTCCTCTGGAACAACTTTCTTTCCACCACAAACTTTACATTTTTTATCTATTACTTGACCCGTTCCATTACATTCATAACAAGTGGATTCACGTATTATAGTTCCAAATCCAGATTGAGTCATTTTTCTGACTCGACCAGTTCCTTGACACTCTGGACAATTTTTTACACTTGAGGGATCCTCAGCACCGGTTCCCTCACATTCATCACACGGCGTAAATCGTTCTATCAAGATATCTTTTTTTAGTCCAAACATTGCATCCTCAAAACTAATTTCAACATGTTCCTCTATATCTTGGCCTACTTCTCTCCTCGGCGTAGTTCTCCGTCGCGCTCTAGAACCAAAACCACCAAAACCAAAGTCATTGAATCCCCCAAATGGGCTGAATTCACCAAATATTGATCTTAAGAGTTCATCAATACCGGGTATACCCCCAGAAAAGAAATCACTCATATCAATATGTACACCGCTATGTCCAAACCGATCATAATTCTGTCTTTTCTGTTCGTCGCTGAGTACTTCATAAGCTTCTTGAAGTTCGATGAATTTTTCCTTTGCTTTAGGATCTGTCTTGTTTAAATCTGGATGAAGTTTTCTAGCTAACCGACGATACGCTAATTTTATGTCGTTGATGGATGCATCCTTACTTACACCAAGAACCTCATAATAATCTCTTTTCTGACTCATATTGTCTTAGCCTTATAATATTGAAACATTCTTTAGAAGATCAATTATTTAAAATTGTTTCTAAAATTTAATTTTTTAGGTAATAGATTGTTAAATAAGATAATTAATAAATTAGCAGACTGTGAGGATTATGAAACAACATAATA
>JBHLOF010000061.1:0-25525 GCA_048940805.1 Promethearchaeota archaeon | reverse complement strand
AATTATGCCTTATGTGATAGTAAAATCAAATGTAAAAGATTTTGAATTATGGAAAAAAACCTTTAGTGAGGATAAAAAAGGTAGAAAAGAAGCTGGAGCAAAGAATCTTCAGGTATTTACAGATATGGATAATAAAAATGAGATATATGTTTTCAGTGAACTAGAAAGTTTAGAGAAATTCCATTCATATATGGAAAATCCCGAACTTCAAGCAAAGATGCAAGAATCTGGAGCAACAGGACCCCCTGAAATTTTTTTATTAAATCACGAGTTTGATGAATAGAACTCATTTAAAATTCAAATTTGACTAAATAGGAGTTTAAAGACTCTTCTTTTTTTTTCTAAAAATGAGAAATATTATTAAGAAGGTCTTCCATAAAAAATACTACTTTAAAAGGCGAATTTGAATATTAATTACTACATCAGTAAAAAATTTTAAAGAGTAATATTACTTTCTCGTCATTAAATAAGTTGCTACTCGGGGTATTATTATTGAATTATTCTTTTCGACTTTCATTGGTTTTATAACAAAAAATTTTCCGAATCTCTGAAAAACCTCCCCAGGTTCGAGCGCTAATGCCCCAATAACATGGGTTCGTATTAATAAGCGTTCCCACCATCTATGGGCCCATTCAAAGCAAAAAAATAAAAATTTCGTCCCCTTTCGAGTCATAGGGAGAATATTTTTGATATAAAGGATCCTGTCAGATGGATTCAAATCATCAAAAGTTCCATAATCAATTAAAAAGTCAAATTTTCCCTTAACATATCGTAAGTTAGTTAAATCATCTAATATGAAATTCACATGTACTCCTGACTGTCGTGCCATAAATCGCCCCTTCTGTACTGCAGCCGGAGAATAATCAACTCCAGTAACATCAAATCCTTTTTCTGCTAAAAAAAGGCAATTACTTGCTGTTCCACTTCCCAAATCGATAACTTTACAAGGTTTTATTTTACCAGTATTAACCAAAGATACAAGTTCTTCTCGCGGGCCAATATCCCATGGTGCTCGTAAATACTTGTATAAAAAATTATAAAAAAATTTTATCATTGTTATTTCCTTTAAGATATGGAATTTTTTAAAAATGGGTGTTATAAAACATAATGCTAAAATAAACGAAAAAACATAAACAACAACAAGAATATTTAGTCCAAATCAACGGGAAAGAAATCAAGCTTAAAGTTTAATTTAAGTAAAATAAGATTTCGGTCTGGAAAAGCTATAACCGAGATGGAATTGGAGTAAACTTAATTTTTTTCTTTTAATTTTATTTTTCAAGTAAGAACTAAATCTTTAAAGCTATTTCATATCCTAGTGCTTAAAAGTATGTCTCTTGAAGATATTCCTTTCCGCAGTGAAAAAGCGTTATCTGTATAAAACAGGTCAAGTTGCAAAATTGGACGATATTGCTAAAAAAGTGCTGGAATACATATTTGTCAGAAAGATTTAATGTCTTTTGATAATTCCCCCTAATTGTCACACAATTGGCAAATTTTAGTAAAATTTTTTAGCAAAAAAATAGGTATAAATATTCTAATTTTTTTCTCTAATACAAGAAAAATTACTCATATTTAAGAGAATTTGTACAAAAAACAAAAATTTTTCCTGTCTAATTAAAACGGTGATTCTTATGTTATTACTAACAATAGAACAAGATTTTATAATGGGCGAAATAATACAGATCATAGTTGCTTTATCGTTGATACTTGTTTTTTCTCTTCTAATATTAAAAAAAATAGGAAAAGGAATAAAATCAGCTGAATCTAAGATTGTTTTTATGTTTCTTTCATCGATTATGGTAATGCTTATAATGGTAAAACTTATACAATTTTCTGGCAATAGTGTAATAGCTCAAGGACTCGGTTATATCTTTGGAATTAGTTATTTATTAACGTGCCTCTACCAAATTACTAAGATTATTAGTAGGGCAAATAAACAGATAGCTAATTTATTAGATAATGTGATCAAAACAAGTTCAGAAGTAGCTGTAAATGTAGCGAATATAGCTACTGAGTTAGCTGCAAATGCAAGTGAGGTAAGTGCCGCCTCAGAAGAGATTAGTTCATCTTCTCTAGAAGCAACTAAACTTACAGAAGGGATAATGAAAGCTTCAAGCGAAATACACAATGTTAATACACTCATTACCAATATAGCAGATCAAACAAACTTATTGGCGTTAAATGCTAGTATTGAAGCAGGTAGAGCAGGTGAACAGGGTAGGGGATTTGCGGTGGTAGCGGACGAAGTAAGGAAGTTAGCAGAAGAGTCAAAAAGAGCTGTCAGTAATACTGGTAGTAAAATTACAGATATTATTAATAACATTCAACATTCATTTAGCAATATGGAAGGAATTAGTTCCGCATCGGAACAACAGAGTGCTTCTATGGAAGAGATAACTTCAACTGCTAATAAATTAGGTTCATTGGCAGAAAATCTAAAAGAATCCTTGGAAGTAAAAGAGGAACCGAATTCACAAAAAAAGAAAATGACCTTAACAGTAAAAAGGAAACATAAAAATCGGTCAGATAAAAAATCTACCGAGAAGTTCAAATAGAATATTCTATTCTTTTCTATTTTTGTTTTTTTTTATATGTATGAACTAAGAAAACTAAGTTTTTTTTGAATTAAAGTTTCAATAAGTGATTTGGACGATATATTCATTATAGTATTATTTACGAACATGGTATGATCCCTGACACACCGGTTCCACATTGGTGTATGCTAAGGAAATCAGAGTATGTTTACTAAATCTTTAAAGCTATTTCATATTTGAAAGCTTCAAAATATTTTTAATAACTCAATTATTCTTGAAATAATGTCATCAGATTTAACAAATAATCTAGTTGAACTTGAGCGCGATCAAGTTTTATCTGAAATAAAAAAGCGCCTTCAACAAGGAGAAGATCCAATGAAGATCTTCGATGAATGTAAAGAAGGTATGGATATCGTAGGAGAAAAATTTAAAAATAAAGAATATTTCCTTGCTGAATTGATGCTTTCAGGTGATCTTTTTAGAGAAGCAACAGAATTAATCGAACCATATTTAGGTGAAGTAAAAACGGACGGAGATATAAAAGGAAAAGTATTACTTGCTACAGTTAAAGGAGATATTCATGATTTAGGTAAAAATATTCTAGGTACTCTTCTTAAGTTAGAAGGTTTTAAGGTTATTGATTTAGGTGTTGATGTCGATCCAGACGTTATTGTTGATAAAGTTAAAGAACTCCAACCTGATTTTCTAGGTTTTTCAGCGCTCCTTACCATAACCTTTGATCCCATGAAAGAGATTATCAACAAATTGGAGAAAGCGGGTCTTCGGACTAGATTGAAAATATTGGTGGGAGGAGGAATCACAACTTCGCTTGTGAAGGATTATATTGGAGCAGATTTTCAAACATTAGATGCTATGGAAGGGGTTCAATATTGCTTGGAAATAATTGAATCTAAAATTATGATTAAAACACGTGGGGGAATATAAAAATGAAAGAAGAATATATGACCCCACAAGAGAGAATGAATGCAGCAATAAATCTAGAACTGCCAGATCGGGTCCCAATTGCTCCTATTATAGGCATGGACTTACCTGCGACATATTATGGATTAAATATCGCAGAATTGCATAGAGAACCTATAAAAGCTGTTGAGGCAATGGTAAAATTTTTTGATGAATTTGGAGGTTGGGATGGATATTCTACACTTCCCCTTATTAAAATAGGGTATGTTTTAGCAGGATTAAAATTTATAGCACCTGGACAAGAATTGCCCGATGCTCCGGGTTATTATGGACAGTTTGATGAAGGGGAGTGGATGAAAGTAGAGGATTATAAGAAAATTGCGGATATTGGCTGGCGTAAATTTGTCGCAAGTGAGTATATCTATCGGATCAGTGATTGGACTCCTGAAGATGTGGCAGAAAATAGAAAAAAATATTTTGAGTTTGCTCTGAAAGGTGCTGAAGAATATACCATAAAAAGAAAAATGGGATTGAGAACGGGAGCTAATATTGTTCATCCTTTTTTCCTTCTCTCCTTAAATCGATCATTGCTCAAGTTCACCCAAGATCTCTATTATAGACCTGAATTAGTCGAAGCAGCACTCGACACTATGACAGATGATTTTATAAAAAACACCATAACACAATGCAAAGCTAATGGGGGGAATGTGGTGTTTATTCCTGAAGAAAGAGCAGAAGGTGCAATCTATCCTTTAAAAATTTTTGAGCGCTTCTGGTGGCCGTATACGAAAAAAATAGTAGAGAGTTTTTACGATGAAGGAATTATAACATGGCTACATCTTGACCAATGTTGGGATTTAAATATTCCCTATTTTAAGGAACTACCAAGAGCTTCATGCATAATCGATCTTGACGGACTTACGGATATATTTAAAGCTAAAGAAATCCTTAAAGATCATCTATGTATTATGAGTGATGTAAGTGGTTCTCTATTTTCTATAGGAACACCAAAACAAGTCGAAGATTACGTTAAGAAGCTCATTGATAAACTGGGCATTGATGGAGGACATATTTTAAGCTCTGGTTGTGAAGTACCTCCAACTTGTAGACCTGAAAACTTCAAAGTCTTTCTTAAAACAGGTAAAACATACCAACTTTCAAAATAATAATACTTTTCAATTGGAAAAAACTTATTTTATACCTTTTAACATTGTAGATCATTTATTAAGGTGTAAGTTGAATTCTTTGAATAGATATAAATATATTTTTAGCCTCTATATGATAATATAAACTCCAATTTTCAATTATTCATTGATTATGTCTGATTTGGAAACAAAAGAATTGTATAATGCAAAGGAACTGATTGAAAATGGGAAATTTAGTGAAGCTTATCAAACCTTAAAAGATTTCAAGAATAAGAAAGATATTACTTGTTATGAGCAAATTTCTTATTTTATTCTTATGGGGATTTTATCTGACAAATTAAAAGATAAAGATAAACTTGTAGATTATGCTGAAAAAGCGTTTCAAGCAAGTCAGGGAAAAGAAGATTCCTTACAAATCGTTGATGTTAATATCGTAAAATCAATGGCTTTGTTTGCTGGTTATAAGTTTGAAGAAGCTCTTGAATTAACTTTGAAGGGTGAAAAAATTCTTAATTCCCTTAACTTAGAATCATCGAAAGAAGTAATCAAAAGACAAGCTGAAATTTCTTACCGTAGAGCAAATATTTATTTTATGAAAAGAGAATTTGATAAGGCTCTCGAGTTTGCAGAGCAAACGCTATTATTCAATAAAGAACTTAACATCAAATTAGGTATCGTTGAATCGCTCGATGTAATCAAAAATATTTATTATTATTTAGGTGAATTTGATAAATCCTTGGAATATTTGAATCAGTGTGTGTTATACGCAGAGGAAATTGATTATAGAGCGGAGATTCTTAACTGTAATATCAATTTTGGTCTTATTTTTGCTTTTAGGGGAGAGGTTGATATTGCTATAGATTACTATAATAGAGCTTTAGAAATTGCTAAAGAAATGGATTATAAATTTGGAATTGCACAATCTCTTAATAATCTTGGAGACTTGTATCGAAGACAAGGTCATTTTGATCTTGCTCAAGAGACTCTAGAAGAAAGTGTAAGAATTTTCAAGGAATTAGGTATTTCAGGGGTAACATCCATTGATTGTTTATTTCACTTAGCCCTTGAAGAGGGAGACTTAGAGTTGGCTAAAAAATATTTAGATCAATTAAAACAAATCAAAAATCGTTCCAAATTAAGTAGCATGGGTTATCGTGTTGATAAGGCTATATTTATGAAGACAAGTCCCCGTGCCATCCATCGAGGTAAAGCTGAGGAAATGTTAAAACAAATAGTTAATGGAGAAATTGTTGACTATGAGATAACAATAATTGCTTTATTACATCTATGTGACTTGCTCTTAATTGAACTGCAAACCACGGGTCATCTTGAAATAATCGACGAATTCAAGCTATATATTATTAAATTACTCGACATTGCTGAAAAAAACCATTCTTTTCCATTATTAGCTGAAGTTTATATATTCCAAGCCAGATTGGCATTAGTCACTCTTGAATTCAATGAAGCTCGAAAACTTTTGACAAAAGCACAAAGTATAGCTGATAAATATCACATTAATCGGTTAGCTGCGAAGGTATCGATTGAACATGATGAATTACTTAAACAATTGAATAGATGGGAACATATTAAAGAATCAAACGCTTCTTTAGGTGAAAGGATAAAACTAGCGAGTTTAAGTGAACAGATGGGAAGAATGATTCATAGTGGGGCTCTGGATATACCTGTATTAGAAGATGAAGAGCCAATTGTACTTGTAATAATGGGAAAAGGTGGGATTTCGTATTTTAATTATTCATTTAGAGAAGATTGGAATCATGAGTGGCTTTTTAGTTCTTTCATGTCTGCATTTGACACATTTAGTACCGAAGTTTTTTCCGAATCGATTGATCGTATTAAAATAGGTGATAATTTAATCCTAATCAACCCAATTGATTCGTTTCTCGTATGCTATGTAATTAAAGGGCAGTCTTACCGAGGTTTGCAGAAATTGCATCACTTCACACAAGCTCTCAAAGCAAATAAAGAAATTTGGACCAGCTTAAATAGAGCAGCTCAGACGGGGGAAGAGCTGGAATTAAATAATCCTCCTTCACTAGGGGAAATTGTAAATGAAGTTTTTAAACTTGGCTAGATTTCAATTTTAAGACAATCAAAGATAATAAAAAATGGAAACCGATCATTGTCGAAAGCAAACATAGCTGGATAGGTTTGCATTGTTTCGATACTTGGTATAGGTTCTACAATCTCTCGGATTACAAATCCAGCTTCTTTTAACCCTCTACTATATTCTGATAAAGTCCTGTCGAATTGCCATATGGGTGTTTTTCCAAACCATTGGGCTAGTATAGCTCCTGATTCAGTATATCTATCAATTATCTTATATCTTCTTTCTTCTCTACGTCTAGTGTCAGAGGGGAGTTTCAATTCAGTAGCACTATTTCTGGCTAAAACGGGATGGGTATTTGACCACACAAATCTTCCATTTGGCTTAATGATTCTGTTTATCTCTTTAAACGCTTGCTCGTAATCTGATACATCAACCATCACTATATTTGAAACCACAAGATCATAAGAATTGCTTTCTATTTCGTGTAAGTCAACTAAAGAAGTCTGAATAAACTTACATCCCAATCCATCGCTTTCCTCTTTCTTTTTGCAGTAATCAATAAATATTTGCGAAGTATCAACTCCCACTGCGTTTGCTCCTCTCCTAGCCAATTCCCTTGTGAAATAACCGTTTCCACAACCTGCATCAAGTACTTTTAAACCTAGTACATCACCAACTAATTCCCATAATTCAGGATCTATAATGAATTCACGATTAATATCTCCCACATCAACCCCACGGGAATTTAACATCTCTCTCATCGCCCCACCTAAGTAGAGATACTTGTCAAGCGATTCTAACCAGTATTTACTATTTTCCTCCCACCTCTTCTCGTTATCTCCTTGTTTTACTTCATTTGGTACAAAATCTGACCGAGTAACTAGTTCTCCCCAAATTTGATTTCTAATTAATGCGATTCTATCTTCTACTTTTAGTGCTTGTTCTACTGAAATCTCTTTTCCTTTTCTAGTCTTTAAAGGTCTCCAATTCGGTTTCCAAGGTTCAGGATCCTTCAAATTTGAAACCAATTTCGTTTTTTCTAATTGCCAAGGGTGAGTTCCTGTAAATTCAGAATATAATAAATCATCATGATAATCTTCACATTCTTTACACCAAAAGGAATAAGTATATGTCTTATTCCAGAATCTTATAGGCTTGAAAGTAGGAGGAGTACAATCACCACATAGTAATTTTTGAGTGGTTGGACAATAATATAGCCAGCTAAAATGAGAGAACTTTCCACATTTCGAACACTGGAATTGTGCATGCCATGCACATCTGAAAATAATTTTTTCATTAGTGAATTTAGCTTCTCTTAGGGGATAATTCTCTTCATAATCTTTAATTATTTTGCAATAATAACAAGGTTGTAGATCTGCTGGTTCATAGAAGTGCATAATATGAATAAATGTTGAACTTGTTTTTCAATTTTTACCTCTATTTTTTGGAAATTTTAAACTTATAGCGCATAAAAATAGCTTCTAACGACCAGGAGTTACTTTTTATATGGGATAAGAAAAAGCATTATATAGCCGAAACTGATCATTTTATTACAAGATAAGATATTGGACATGAGAAAATTGATTGATGAGTCTATTTTAAATCTTCAAATAACAATCCTTTTGATGCTTGGTACTTTAATTTTTATTTTTGTGTGTTTTAAAAGAAGAGATTTAATCATTTATTTGCCTACATACATTATGGTCCCTATTGGGTATTTATTCATTTATCTCCAAATTTTTGAGTATTCCTTCCGTTTATTAGGTAATTTGCTTTTTCTAATTGGTATCTTATTTTTCATATTTGCTGTTTATTTCGAATATTTTAAAATAATTAAAAGCAAAAAATTTTCAATTAAATCTATTATTGGAAGAAATAGTATACTTCTTATTCTGAGCCCAATAACCTCATTAATAATAGGAATTCAAGTATTATTTACAATTTTGCTGTCAATAGCGATTTATATGCTAATTAAACTATATTTGTTGAAAAGAAATACAAAATATGCTTCTCTGTTGGTATATTTTTCAGCGGGTTTAATATCAGCAATATCTACTGTTTTATCAAACTTTCCAATAATAGGAGCCTGGGAATTTAGTTATGTCGCAATGATAATATTAAGCGTTATTTATTTCATGTTCCCTATCATGATATATTTGGAGGAAAAATTATATACAGTGGGCGTAAAACTAGTAGAATCTGAAGCGAAATATCAATTGATTACTGAGAATGCTAATGATTTAATTGCATTGCTTAACAAGAATTATGAACATGAATACGTGAATAAGCGTGCTTATTCTGAGATTTTGGGATATGATGAGACTGATTTAATTGGTAAAAAAGTCTGGGAGCTAGTGCATTCTGACGATTTACAACGAATAATAGATACAAGAGGATTTTCAACAGAAAGTTTTCAGGAGACAGAAAGTGCTGACAATGAAGAAATTAGAATCATGCATAAAGATGGGCATTATATTTGGGTTGATTATACTAGTAAAGTTTTTCTTGATAATCAAGGAGAAGTAAAAATAATCGTAATTTCACGAGATATTACCGAACGAAAAAAGGCAGAAGAACTTATTAAAGAAGAAAATCAGCGTTTAATAGAATTAGGTACGTTAAGGAAAGATCTAATCAACCGAATTTCTCATGAATTAAAGACACCTTTAACTTCGATATATGGTGTCTCTCAAATCCTAATAAAAGCAAATAAAAACGATGAAATAAAACAAATTTATCCTTACCTTGAAATGTCATATAGACAATCTATCCGTTTAAAAGAACTCATAGAAAGTCTCTTGGACACCTCACGAGTTGATAACCACAAACTCGAATTGAGATTATCAGATGAAAATATTTCTCTTATCATCGATAGGTGTATTAAAGATTTACATTATTTAGCCGGAAGGCGAGAACAGATTTTAGAAGTAACCCTTCCAGATGAGGTATTTCTAAAAGTCGACAAACACCGAATTGAACAAGTGTTAGTAAATATTATCTCCAATGCAATTAAAAATACTCCCTCTAAAGGAAAAATTTACGTTTATTTAGAAGATAATGAAAAATTCATAGATATTATAATTAAAGACACGGGAGTAGGAATAACACAAGATGAAAAAAAGCTATTATTCCAAAAGTTTGGGAAAATTGAGCGCTACGGGATGAATTTAGACGTTGATATCGAAGGAGTAGGATTAGGACTATACATCTCAAAAGAAATTGCTAAGCTTCATGGAGGGGAAATAATAATTCAATCAGAAGGACGAAATAAAGGGACCACTGTAATTATCAGATTTTATAAAAAACAGAAAAAAGATGATATTAAAGTATGAAAAAAATTGACGTCATCATCATTGAAGATCATATTGATACTCAGATTTTATTAACCCAGTATTTTCAGGTAAATGGCATTTCATGCATATGCGCAGGGAATTTAGGGAATGGTCTGAAATTATTGAAAGAAAATTTGCCCTCTATTTTGTTAGTAGACATTTTATTACCTGATAAAAGAGGGGACAGTCTAATTAAACAAATAAAGTTAGATCCCTTATATAACAACACATTGGTGTACCTTCTCACAGCCATTCCTTACGAAGAAGCAATGAAAATAGCAAAACAACATAATGTCGAAGGTGTAATTAGCAAACCATTTAATTTAGAGGAAATTGATCATTTGATACAACTATTAAAAAACCAAAAATAAAAATATATTAAAAAAAAAAGGGGATATTTCATTTGCCTTGTTTGTAACATTTAATCAAATTTTTTTTCTTTTTATCCCAATTTATTGAGAATTTAAATTTTTTTTCTATAATTTGTACTTGAAATATTTATTGCAGAAAATTTATATATACAAAAATTCATATAAATTATAAAAAAAGATATTTTTTACATATTTTGCATAAATATTGTGCAAAAAGTAATTGATAAAATAGTAAAATATCATGGTAGAAACAGATTTTTCAATAATTGATAACCAAGCAACTGTTTTAGTTTTGTTAGGGACAATTATTTTTGCTTGGGTCTGTACAAAACGAAAAGACTTGTTAAAATGGCTTCCCTCTTACATCTTGGTCTTAATTGGCCAAATGCTTAGTATGTTCAATGAATTTATAGGGGATGCGGGGATAATAATGAATGTTCTTTTTGTGTTAGCTGTAATTATAATATTTATAGGAGTAACACGTGAGTATTATTATACTTTTATCAAAGCAAAAAAAGCTAGTAAAAGCTTTACTAAAAATTTCGTTTCAATGCTCTCAATCATGCCTTTTATTCTTAGTGCTGAGTTTATTATCTTAATTTTAAGTTTATTAAGTACCTTAATGCAATTGAGATTATACTTGAAGAATAAATCACCAACTTATGCATTTTTTATTTTGACTCTAATAGCAGCATTTCTAACAATTCTTTCCTCCACTTTAAGGGATCTAGATTTGATTAGTACAAATGAATTTGGAATAGGGATGACTACGGTATTCATGTTATTTATGCTAGTTACAGGACTTGTTGCTTTATTAGAGCTGCAAATTACACGTTTTCAAAATTCATTACATAAAATTATATCTGAAAGTTCCTCTACGAGCGGTGATATCTCGAAAATATCGGCAGAATTGTCTACAGGTGTAAGTGAAATAAATTCTAAAGCAGAAGAGATTTCATTTTCAACTCACGAGACTTCAAAAACAACTGAAGAAATAATGAATCTGTCTAACAATATTAGAAACATTATGAATATCATTACGTCAATTTCTGATCAAACCAATCTTCTTGCGTTAAATGCCAGCATTGAAGCTGGAAGAGCGGGAGAGCATGGTCGTGGTTTTGCAGTAGTGGCTAGTGAAGTAAGGAAGTTAGCAGAAAATTCAAAACAGGCGATTTCATACACAAATGAAGAGGTAAATGAGATTATTTCTAAAATCCAAAAAGTTTCTTTTTCTATGGAAGGAATAGACTTGTCCACTAAGGAACAGACAGCTTCATTAGATGAGATTGCCACCACAGCAAATAAGTTAGATATATTAGCAGTTAAATTAAAAAGCTCATTAAATGTGTAATTAGATTTTCTTCAATTTCATAATGAAATCTATTACATTATCTAAGTAATTTTAGTTCTTTTCTATTATAATTAATCTTATTTTTAATCGATAATTTCATTATCCAATTACAGTGTTTTTCGGGTTATTAAATTGAACACCATCGACAAGAAGGCTGGAGAGATTCTACCTGATGAAGATGACATTCTCCAAAAAGCAAAAACCATGTCTCTTTCAATAAGAGAAGGTTACTTCGGAGGTCTTGCTCAATCACTGGCAGATCAATTTATAACCCCCTACGCTTATAACTTGCAGTTAAGTCCTACTCAAATGGGGATTTTTATTTCTCTTCTAGGCATTATTTCTCCACTTGGGCAAATCTTGGGATCACATCGTATGAAAACAAATTCAAGACGAAGAGTTGTACTTAGAGGAGTTTTTTTTCAATCAATGATTTGGCCATTAATAATTCTCTTAGGCGTTCTGGCAATAAATGATATCATTATTTCATTCCTACCAATTTTTTTAATATGCTTTTATACGCTTTATTCGTTTTTAGGTTCTACTACTGCACCAAGTTGGTTTTCTTTAATGGGAGATATTGTTCCTGAAGATCATCGTGGACGTTATTTTTCTAAACGTAATTTACTCATTACCGCAATTTCAATAAGTATAAGTTTTTTACTTTCAATAGCTTTAGAGGAGTTTAATCGATTTGATAATGTTTTCTTTGGCTTTTTTATAATATTTTCAATAGCTTTTATAAGTAGAATGATCTCTTTTTTCTATCTTACACGCCATTATTATCCTCATTTTACGATTGAAAAAGATTCCTATCTTAGCTTAAAAAAATTCTTAAACCAAATTCCAAATAGTAATTTCGGACTTTTTACCTTATTTATGACAACTTTCTTCTTTTGTGTACATATTGGAGCACCTTATGTAGGATATTATATGTTAGATGAATTGAAATTTAGTTATATAGAATATGTACTCGTAAATATTTCTACACCCCTCCTTAGTCTTTTATTTTATCCTCTTTTGGGATATCTTTCAGATAAGTATGGAAATGCAATAATATTAAGGATTTGTGGATTAATACTGCCATCTGTACCAATTCTCTGGATTATCTTTAATAATCCACTTCAATTGATTTTTGGACCTCAGATCGTTTCTGCTTTTGCTTGGACAGGAGTCAATTTATCTGCTTCAAATTTTGTCTATGATAATATTCCTAAGCAGCAGCGAGGTTTTTATATCGCATATTTTAATTTTTTTATTGGATGTGGGGTACTTTTTGGGGGATTATTAGGCAGTTTTCTGCTAAACATAGTACCAATCATTTTTCTAAGTGTTTATGAGACACTTTTTCTGATTTCCGGAATCTGTAGATTCTTTGTTGATATTACGTTCTTATTTCGAATAAAGGAAGTAAGAGTCAAACGGGGCAAAGAATTTGAAGATAAAAATTAGAATTTCTGCATTTTCTAACATGAAAAAATCCTATCAACCATGAACTTATGTAACATTAAACAAATTCTTAATAAAGACATTATTTTTTTTCTAATTAGGAAATTAGATTTAACACTCTTGTGTGAAAATTTATGAGTTACGATTGGACTTTTTACTTTAATCTTGGATGTTCGATTGGGGGAATAGCATTTTTTATTTACAGTTTAATTCTTATACGAAAAATAAAACGACTGTTTCCAGGGAGTAAAATTACAAAAAAATGGTTTCTAAGAGAGCTGCTGATTATTATATTTCTTGCAGGTTATATTCTAAACATAATGTTCTTAGTTTTACAGCTGACAGAAATAATTACGATAATGACAGCACTTGTTTACATTTTTGGTGGGTTGTTTGTGTTTATCATCATTAAGCTTGTATATAACACCTACAAAACAATACTATTAGAATACGCTGAGAAAAAATAACTAAATTTTGAAGATCAGTTTGGATTATGAGCTCTATAATTGAAGAATTCTGGATATATTCTAAGGATGGCATTCCATATGTGAATTTTTACCATAAAAATAGTGGTGAAAACCAATTCAAGCTAAGAACAATCAATTCGGATATCAAAATTTTGGATGAGGTTGAGTCTCTTCTAAAAGCTTCGAAAAAGATTCTCTCCAACACCAAAATAGAATTTCTAGAACTTAATGGATTCAAACTTGTAATAACTCTTTGTCTTAACAATTATCTTCTTTTAATCTGCCGTGCAGGATTAAAAACAAAAAACAAGCAGATCCAAAATACTTGTAAAATTATTTGTAGAATGATTAACAGTCTTTATTTTGTGAAAGATTTCCGAATATGGGATGGAGATATTGCTTTATTTGATAAATTAAGCAAAAAACTAGATCTTTATTTTAAAATGAGTAATTTATAATAATTTCTTCTTCATTTTAATTTAAAAGAATAGTGTTCTTCACATCACTTTTTTGCTAAAAAGTACCAATGGATCTTCCTCAGATATCTCTATTTTATCCAATAAACCACTCAGTGAAAAGACTATTTTATCAATCCCCATATTTTCTAATTCTACCAATTTTTTCTTTATATCTTCGGGAAACCCAACTAATTGATGTTCCAAAAGGTATTCCTTCGTCGGTTTCACTGGTCCAGGAGCACTCTTAATTATTGCCTCAATTTTTTTGTCTAGTTCTTCTTGTTCATTAGCAAGAGTGATCGAACTGAAAAGCGAAATTTCGAAATCGTCAAGCTTCCTACTATATTTCTTTAATTTTTCATTAATATCAGATATTTTGCTTGATAATTGCATTTTTAAAAAGATTGATTGACTGGGATACCCAAAATTTATTCCATCTGCTTCTTTACATGCTATATCAATCATCCTTTTTCCAGATGTTCCTAATACTATCTGAGGATACGGTTTTTGAATTGGTTTGGGGAAATTTCTGTTTCTTTCTAATTTCCAAAATTTCCCATTAAAATCGGTAACCTCTTCAGTGAACATTTTTTTGTAGATTGTCAAAGATTCTTCAAGTTCATCAACTCGTCTTTTTGGTGATTGAAAAGGAAAACCATAAGCTTTATATTCCTCCTCATACCATCCTGCACCTAACCAAAGTAACGCCCGACCACTAGAAATATTATCTAATGTAGAAATCAATTTTGCTAAATAGGTTGGATTTCGAAAAGAATTGCAGATTACAATGTTTCCTAACATGATCTTCCTTGTTTCGACTGCTAAAGCTGTTAAAACCATTAGAGATTCTAAATAAGGTTCTCTCTTATCTTGATTAGCATCAAAACCTATGAAATGATCGTTAATGTGAACCGCATCAAATCCGAGATGTTCCACTTGCTTTGTTAAATCTCTCATTTCGGTATATTCTAATACCGGGCGAATATAATAACCAAATTTCATAATATTAAGAGAAAACAATGATTATTCTTAAGGTTTAATATCACATAGAAAACTGTTTTTTAAAGAAAGAAAGTTTACTTCAATCTTTAAATAAACGAACAATAAAGCTAGAACCTTTATTTCTACCTTCAGATTCTACTAAAATTTGACCGCCATGAAGTTCAACAATTTCTTTTGAAATGTACAAACCAAGTCCAGATCCTTCGATATCCACACCTAAATCCATACCATATCGTTCTATTTTTCCGAACTTCTCAAACAATTTCTCTTTCTCTTTTTCAGTAATTCCAACTCCCGTGTCTTTAATACGTATTGATAAAGAATTATGATCTTCTTCAACACTTATTAAGATTTCACCAGACATTGGAGTATTCTTAATCGCATTTGAAATGAGGTTTGAAAGAACTTGCCTAAATCTAAGTCTATCAATATTATGATAGAGCTCGTCAGGTAGTTCTAAATTAATCCTCAATTGTCTATCTGCAGCCAAATAATTCATATCTTTCACACAATCAATAATAAGTTCTACAATATTCTCCTCTTGAAGTCTTAAATCTAATCTCTTTGCATCCAATCTTGAGACATCTAATAGATTATCAATCAATTGTTTCATTCTTAGACTTCCTCGAAGTCCGATTTCAATGTATTTTTGGGCTTCTTCCCCTATCTGATCAAGGTATAACCTCGTAAGGATTTGGTTAGCTCCATAAATCGATGTCATGGGTGTTTTTAATTCATGTGATACCCGAGTAATGAGATCTTTTCTTAATTCTTCCAGTTCTAAAAGTCTTTTATTTTCTTCAACTATTAATCGTTCTGCTTGTTTCTTGTCTGTAACATCTATGATAGAAATTAAATTTGCAGCCTTCCCTTGAAATATTATTTTGCTAGTATAATCCTCCAACCACCTGATTTCACCACTTTTAGTAATAATTCTAAAAGAATTCTGTGAAAATTTACCCATCGTACCATCTATATTACTTTGTAATCGTTTTAGTAAATACCCCACATCATCAGGATGAATCATCTCTATAATTAATTTTTCGGGAAATTCAATTAATTCCTCGATAGGATATTCTGCCATCTGTGCTAGGACTTTATTCATGTATTTTATCTTTCCATCTTGTATAATGACAATTCCCATAAATGATTGTTCAGCAATTGTTCTGAATTTTTCCTCAGATTCTTTTAACTCTTGTTCAAACCTTATATGATCAGTAATTTCTGTCCCGATTAATCCCAAGCCGTTTCCTACTTTAAATGCTTTGATTTTAAAGTATCTATCTCCAACTTTTGGAGGTATAACCACCTTATCAAATGAAAGGGGTATCCCTGTTTTAATAATTTCTAAATATTTTTTATATCTATCAGTTCCTGTAATTTGAGGTGCTAATTTAGTCATATGAATCCCTTTAACAGGCGGATTGGGTGAATCCCATGGATCTGCTGCAACATCATTAAGTTCTATTAAATTTAGGTTCGAATCCCAAATAGAAATGCTATCGGTTGCATTATGGACAAAGTCTCTTAAAATTTTTTCAGATTCTAGAAGATTATCTTCGGCTTTCTTTTTGTCAGTTATATCATCTACATAAAGTAAAACTAAATCAGGTGGGATAAATGCTAAATTTGCCAAAAAGTCTCTTTTTTCTCCTTTAATATTGACAAAATATTTGATTTCTCTGGATATATGCGTTTTTTCTTCAAAAGTTTTATATAACATTTCAAGAAGTTCCGGTCGATTTTGGAAAAATACAGATGCGTTGACTCCTAAATAATTTCTCATGTCATCTTGAGAATATTCCAGTAAAGCATTGTTGTAATCTATGAGACGAAGATCTTCATCCACTTTTTGCCAAGCAAGGGCTGGAACAGGACTCCCCTTAAAGAGTGCCTTAAATTTCTCCTCTGATTCTCGTAATTTTAATTCTGCTTTTTTGCGTTCTGAAATATCTCTAATTGAAGTAATCCATCCAACGATTTCTCCATCCTCATTGTAATAATTTTTTGAAGTCGTTGCTACCCATATATAATGTCCATCTTTGTGTCTCCACCGTTGCTCTATCTCGGATACATAAGTTTGCTTATCTACTGCAGCTTTTGTATAAAGATTGATAATTTTTTGACGATCTTCTGGATGAATCAATTCAAACATTACTTTATCGGCTTCTTCTTCGGTATATCCTAGCAATTGTGAATATTGGGGAGACATATAGATGTGATTACCATCAAATTGAGTAACTACAATGACATCTGTGGTGTTCTCGATAATATTCCTAAATTTTGCTTCAGATTTGACCAATTTCTGTTCGGTGGTTTTTCTTTCTGTAATATCTTCGAATATAACTTGTATAAAAGTTTGGTTATCTATTTCGAGTTTAGAGCTTTGCCAGGATAACCAGATTTCTTTATCATCTTTTGTGATAATACTAAATTCTAATGGATCCAAATCTTCTCCTTGTTGCAAAGCGATAAGTCTTTTTGTAAATAAATTTGTTAGTTCCTCAGAATTTTGAAAATAAGATATGATTTCAAGAAAACTTTTACCTTGAAAGTCAATTCCGGAGTATAATGACAACTTCTTAACAAGGACACCATTTGAGTCGATAAGGTTGCCCATTGAATCAAATAAGATTATATTGAATGGAGATTGTTGAAATAAATGACGATACTTCTTTTCAGAGATTATAAGATTTTCCTCAACTTTTTTATATGCGGTTACATCATGTCCAATCCCTAAAATTGCATAGTATTCACCAGCTTCTTTTAATGGAATTGCATTTGCTTCTACGTATATAAAATCACCGTTCTTTTTTCTTACTTTATATGTTTTAGATTTATTAACAACTCCCGTATTCATTGTTTCAATTATTTCATCAATCACATTTGAAATAACTTCTTCAACTAAAAAATCAGTTACTTTCATTTTCAAAATTTCTTCTTTTGAATATCCGAGATTCTTTATTATAACGTCATTGACATCAAGTATATTACCACTTTTATCGTGAAGGTATATATAGTCTAATGATTTTTCAAAAATTTCCTCAATATGGTTATTATACTCATCATATATAGTTAACATATGCAGAACCAACCCTTTTTTTAAAATGGTCTAAATAAATCTTATAAAATTTTTAATTACAAATGTAATAGAGTCAGTTCTATTATACCTTTTTCTATATGAGTATTTCCCTTTTTTTGTAAAAATAAAAGTTTATATATAAGATTTCTGATTAATTATAAAAAATAACACTTTTTTATCAAAAGTGCAAGAAATTACACATTTTTAGATGAATGTATATGCCAATATTGAGTGTAATAAATATATGTCATGCAATTATAATGAGTTTTGCATCTGCGATCTTCCTCTTAGCATATAGAAAAAGAAAAGAATTAAGATTATGGTTTATGTCTTGTACGTTTACAACAATCGGGTATATTATAAATGCGTTTCCCCAAGAGGTAGGAAACCAAGTTAATCCGGTGGCAATGATACTGTTTTCTACTGGTACATTTCTTTTGTTATTTGCAGTTATGCGAGAATACTATCAAACTTTTTTGAAACACAAAAGGATTCAAAAAAATACTATCAAATATACTGCTGCTCTTTCTGGAATGATAACATTCAGTTTTTATTTTATGATGCTTGGTCTTATTATTGTATGTTTTGTATTAATTGTAAGGCTATTTTTAAGAAAAAGGTCGTTGCTTCATGCGTTCTATTGCTTAAATTTTGTAGGTGCAATTATGAGTCTTTTAGGAGCTATATTTGGAAGTTCTGGGAGTTCTAGTGGAACAGAATTCAACAACTTTGCCATGACGTATATGGATACAATTTATTTAGTTATGGGATTGGTCGCCATAATTGAATATAGAACTTCAAAAGTAAATGAGTCTCTCAAAACACTTATTACTGCAGCTTCAGAAGCAAGTATAAATGTATCAAATGTAGCAACAGAATTAGCAGCCAGTGCGAGCGAAGTAAATGCAGCTTCAGAAGAGATCTACACAGCAACACAAGACACCTCTATAGTTGCTGATGGAGTGAGAAGTGCTTCAGACAAAATTAAAAACATTTTACAAGTCATTACTGGTATCTCTGATCAAACTAATTTACTAGCATTAAATGCCAGTATTGAAGCAGGAAGAGCAGGTGAACATGGGCGAGGATTTGCTGTAGTAGCTAGCGAAGTAAGAAAATTAGCGGAGAATTCCAAAAATGCTATTAAAAACTCGAATTATGAGATAAATGAAATAGTTTCTATGATTAGGGATATTTCTTCGGCAATGTCGGGAATAAGTGCATCAACTGAACAGCAAACCGCTTCGATGGAAGAGATATCTGCCACAGCAACCAAATTAGACTCTCTGGCAGGTGAATTAAAAAGATCCTTAACAGAAGAGATTTAAATTTTCCTTTTTTTTGATACTTTTCTACCTATTTTTATTAGCATTAAAACTTTTAATTAGGAAGTAAAATTTTTTTATTCTTTCAAGATTAATAATTAATATTATCTTCAAAATTGAAAATTAATTATGTCATTACCGTCAAAAAAAGCCATAGAAATAGATGAGAATATTACACATTATGAGTTTAAATTATTAGACCAGACTCAAGTGTTAAAGTACGATGAAAGCAAATGTATAGAATGTGGATTTTGCCATCGTGTTTGCCCTGTCACCATTTCCATCTACGATGAACCACTAAAAAAGACTGCAATTGGAACCCCAATGGAAATGGGCATCGATTCTGATAAGAAAATTGTTGTAGATACTGAAAAATGTGTTTGGTGCGGCTCCTGTTCATGGATCTGTCCTGGTTACACGTTGGAACTATTGCTTAATGGAGAAAAGAAAATACTGCTTGTAGAAAACGGTTCTTTACCGGAATTTGAAGAAGAAGTACGAACATTAGAGAATGGCCAAAAGGTACGTAAAGTGGTAGAAGGTTCAATAACAATCACCAGCACTGAGAAAGATACAAAAATCCTCGATTCGTTCTGTGATGTTTGTTCGGTAAGCGCAATGGAAAGAAAAGGCAAGGATATTGAGGTTGATAGAGATAAATGCATATTATGTTTTAAATGCACTGAAGATTCTAAAAATTTCGAGAATATAAGCGTTGATGTCCACCGAGATCGATTTAAAAATATTAAAGGAGACCCATCATCTATATGGAATGGTATCATGTTGCGAGTTCTCGGAAAAGAAGGAAAAATTAAGGGAATTCTGAGTCGAAGTCAAAATAAACTTGCAGATGCAGTTGTCAGGTTGCTTGGTCGAGAAGAAACAGAAGAAGAATCTTAATTTTATATAATTTATTTTTGCTCAATTATATCATTAACTCGGGCTTTTGAAAAAATGGATGATTCATTAAAAGAGTGGTTGGCAAACCACAATATTCATTATCTTCATCACACTCATCCTGCAGTTTTTACCGTACCTGAAGCTAAAATCCATTGTGGCCATATTCCCGGAATACATTGTAAGAATTTATTTCTTAAGAATAAAAAAAATAACCAATTATATTTGGTAACATTTCCTCATGAAAAGAGATTGGACCTTAACCAGTTTCGAAAATCAGTTGGTGCCCCAAAAATTCGTTTTGCAGAACCAGAAGACTTAAAGAAAGTTCTTAGAATAACCCCAGGAGCTGTATCTCCTATTGGATTGGTTAATGATATAAATAACAAGGTTATTTTCATTATAGACGAACAAATATGGAATAGTGAAGAGGTTTGTTGTCATCCAAATGTTAATACCGAAACGCTACAAATACCGGGGATTGATTTTCAAAAACTAATCAAAGCAACCGGGACTACAATGGAAATAAGAAAACTTCCTTATTTAGATTAGTTTTAGTATTATAAAAGAAAAAAAAGTTATCGATCTTTACTCAATTCCTATAATTCCACCAATTAAACTCAATGCACCGCCAGCTGTTAAGATATATGCTCCGAGAAATGAATTTCCAACAGGTAAACCATAAGGAAGAATCCCACCTATAATCTCGTTATCTTGGAGAAGAGTTTGAAAGGTTCTCAAAAAATCTGGGAGATATACATAGCCGTATAAGATGAAACAAATTCCTATTAATAGAGGTAGAATTGCCCCGATAATTGCCGCTAATCTCCTTTTTATTCCTATCAGTTGTATAAAACCAGAAATTGCCCAGATAATAAGAAGAATGACACTAACATATATCCAAATAGGATCAAGGCTGTAAAATGTACCTAAAGCTCCTGCTTCAGTGAAGATTTCAGCTATATGAAAAAAGAAACTAAGTCCATTCGCTTGCGTTTGACCCGGTTCTAACCAAAAAACGGGAAATAAAACATAAGTACTGTAAAGGCTTAGGAAATAAGTCGAAACAAGTGTTAAAATTGCTCCAATAATGATTAAAATCTTTCCAGCGCTCATAATCTATCCTTTTTCTTAATTTTTTATTATCAGTTAAAATATATGCTTAAATAGATCTCCTTTTTCATATATAAATTGAAGCTTTCATGAAAACAACCTACAATCTATATACAAATAAAAAAATTCTCTTAGGGATATTTCTTGTATAATTCTTTTATAAAATCATCGAGTTCTGCCATAGTTTTTTTTTCAGTTTCATAAGCTACCTTTCCACATTCATCCTCCAAATCAAAACAAGCTTTTATAAACCCTTTATTCATAATAGTGAGCATAGATTTTATAAAAAATAAAAATTCAGTCTGATATCTACTTAAGCGTTTAACAAACATAAGTGTTTCAGTTTCCAATTGTTCGAGAGGATAAATCCTTGTAGTTAAATTGAGATTCTTTAGTTCTTCGAGACCAACTTTATCAGTAGTGAAAAGAAGTGTTTTGGCATAATTTAATCCAAATGTTAATAATGGGATTAAGGTTGCTCCGGTTTGTGGAAATGCTCCAATTTCGATTTCAGGGAGTCTTAGATATAATTCTTCGATTGGTCGATCAGCGAAAATTCTTAAATCCGCGGCAAGCATGAACATCACACCAAAACCCACTGCAATTCCCTGTACTTGGGCAACGATTGGCTTTTTCATAAGAAGCATGGTTTGATTGACTTTTCTACCCCATTCTTGAATTTGTAGCGCATTTTCGCGCGCACCTTGTACTTCTTTAAGATCATATCCAGCTGAAAAAAATCGTTCCCCTGCGCTTTTTATTAAGATGCACTTTACATTTTCATCTTTATCAGCATTAATCAATCCTTTATAGATGGATTGCAGCATGGCAATATTACAAGAATTCGCTTTGTCTGGCCTGTTAATTGTGATTGTGGCAATCCGCCTCTTAACTTCATATAAAATTAAATCTTGGTCAGTCATAATATCTTTAACTTAAAATTTGATTTAAAATTGATTAAGATTAAATACTAATGAAGCTAATTAAAAAAATATGTTAGAAAAGAAAGAAATTCAAGGATTATGCGAACCTCGATTCGAAGCTGTTAAAGAAGCATTTATGCAGAATTTTGAAGAAGAGATGGAAGTTGGTGCTAGTTTTGCGGTTACAATTAACGGGAAATATGTGATTGATATATGGGGTGGATTTAAAGATAAAGAAAAAACTCAACCATGGGAAGAAGATACTATCTGTAATGTATACAGTACTACTAAAGTTCCAACAGTACTCTGCACAATGATGTGTGTTGATCGTGGACTTCTAGATTTAGATGAAGCAGTTGCGAAATATTGGCCAGAGTTTGCCCAAAACGGTAAAGAAAATATATTGGTACGCCATATTCTAAGTCATACATCAGGGTTAGCAGGAATCGAAGAAAATGTTCCTTATAAAACTATTTATGATTGGGATAAAGTCATAACACTTTTAGCGGCTCAGAAACCTTGGTGGGAGCCAGGAACCAAATCTGGATATCATGCTGGTACACATGGATTTCTATTAGGAGAGCTAGTTCGACGAGTCACCGGAAAAACTCTTGGTACCTTTTTTAAGGAAGAAGTTGCTGATCCCCTTAATATAGATTTCCACATTGGTCTAGCAGAAGAACACGTTCCTCGTGTGAGTAAATTAATTCCTGATCGCCCTATAATGGTAGTTATACCTCTTCTTCTGGGAGCTATATTCAGAACTGTTAATAATTCAGAAATCGTTAAAAATGAAATTGAGGATTTGGAAAAAACAATAATGCTAGATTATGGAGATCAAGATCAATTTACTGTTATAATATCAGATAGGAAAATTGAGCTTAAAATGGGTAAACCAGAAAATCAAGATTGTAGTTTTACTGTTTCAAAGGATAGAGCAGGAGCAATTAATTGGTTATTTAATAGTTTCAATGAAGAAGCAGATTATGTGTCTGAAAATTTGAAAATAGAAGGAAATTCTGAAGATATTGACCGAATTAAGAAAATTTTTGAATTAATTTCTGTTGAGGCTCGTAGGTTAGGATCTATTGGAATTAAAATGGCACTCCCGGGTGCAATACGAGATAGATCTGGAGATCGAGAATGGCAAGCTGCTGAGATTCCCGCTGGCAATGGGCATGGTAATGCAAGATCGGTGGCAAAGATAGCATCTATAATTGCTTGTGAAGGCGAACTTGATGATAAGCGATTAATATCGCAAGAAACATTAGAAAAAATACTTGAAGAACAGATTTTTGAGAGGGATCTTGTTATGCTCATTCCCGTTAGATATGGATTAGGCGTAGGATTACCACACAAAGACCGTCCCAGTCCTAATCCACGAACATGTTGGTGGGCTGGTGCAGGGGGTTCTGCAATAAGGATGGATCTTGATGATCATATAGGATTTGGATATGTTATGAATCAGATGAGAAATCAAACAAGAGAAGAATCTGCTAAAAACTTATATCATTCTGATACGAGAGGAAATCGGTTAATAAAAGCAGTATATGAATCATTAGGATTAATTTAATTTTTTTTCAAAATCTTTTTACTTTTAGAGTGGGCAAGAGATCGGGAATTTTTACCTTATTTAGATGGTCAAATCCAAAACTAAAAAATTAAAAAACTAAGTAACACATATTTGAATTGTATTTTCAAATCAAATTTTAAAAAAAGTGATAATGATGGCAAAAAGAGTCGCGATTAATGGTTTTGGAAGAATTGGTAGATTATTTTTTAGAGCTGTATATGACAATTTCTGGAATGATATTGATATTATATCTATTAATGATCTTTTTGAACCAAAGTACCTGGCTTATGCTCTAAAATATGATTCAGTCTTCGGAAGATTTAAAGGAAAAGTGGAGTCTACTGAAAACTCATTAATAATTGACGGGAAAAATATACCTATTACTGCGGAGAGAGATCCTGCAAATTTACCACATGGAAGCAATAATATTGATGTCGCTGTAGAATCAACTGGCAGATTTGTTGCTAGAGATGGAGCAAGCAAACATCTAACTGCCGGAGCAAAAAGAGTCTTAATTAGTGCTCCTGCAACAGATCCAGATATAACGGTAGTACTTGGATGTAATGACGATAAAATTACAAGTGAACATAAAATAATTTCGAACGCTTCATGCACTACAAACTGTCTTGCACCAGTAGTAAAAGTATTGCAGGATAATTTTAAAATAAAATACGGTTTAATGACCACAATCCATTCTTATACTAATGATCAGACAACAGCAGATATGGCTAGAGCAGGTGGCCCAGAAAAAATGATAAGAGGGAGAGCTGCAGCCCAAAATATGATTCCAACCTCAACTGGAGCAGCAAAAGCTATTGGGTTGGTTTTTCCTGAATTAAAAGGAAAATTGGATGGTATTGCAGTTAGAGTTCCCACTTTGGATGGAAGTGTTGTAGATTTAAAAGCGATTGTTGAAAATCGATGTACTGCTGAAGATATAAATGCAAAAATGCAAGAAGCAGCTAACGGGGCTTTGAAAGGAATCTTAGATTATGTAGATGAACCAATTGTAAGTAGTGATATTGTTGGTAATTCTCATAGCTCAGTATTCAATAGTCTTTGGACTAAGGCTATTGAGGACGAGATTTTTGTATTTAGCTGGTACGATAATGAATGGGGCTTTTCCAATCGTATGGCAGAACTTATAGTTAAAAAGTTATAAAATCTTAACCTTTTTCTTATTTTTTTATTTTAGATTAATTAAAATTTTAAACCTCTTTAGAAAAAAGAATTTAATATTATTTGATATTTTTTATAGTTTCTGTAGCAATTTTTATTCTAAGGTCACTTACATTTTGAGGAATAACACATCCTGGAGACATTATTAGCCCTTGACCTTTGAAATTGTTATAAACGGAAGTAATCAATGAAGAGATATCTTGGGGATTGGTAAATTCTTCCCATGCTTCTGGATTCAATCCTCCGAGGAGTCCTCCCTTAAAGATCTTTCTTGCTTCAGAGAGAGTAGGATCTGTTTGTTGATCATGCCAGTTAATGGCATCTATAGG
>JBHLOF010000060.1:0-25585 GCA_048940805.1 Promethearchaeota archaeon | reverse complement strand
AATCCTATCAATTCTAAAACTTTAAATAATTGCTTAAAATAAAGATTCTGTTCATTTGCGACGACATATAAGGATCTGTCATAATTAAAATCTTGTTTTTTAAGATATGCAAGATAGATATCTTGAACAATGTAAATAGAAGTACCATCACTTCGAAGTAAAATTACATTTGGTATGTTATAATCTTTCTCTAAATCAGCATAGATTGCGCCATCTTCAGTTTTTTTAAAAATTCCTTTCTTTAAATTTTCAAGTATGATTTCTCTTCCTTTGGTATAAATTTCAGATTCACTATATTCTTTTATGAATTTTAAATCAAAATTTTTAAAGGTTTCTTCGAAACCCTCAAGAGCCCAATTTCTCAATTTCTCCCAAAGAATTCGAGTTTCTGGATCCTCAGCTTCCCATAAGCGTAATAATTCATAGGCTTCACTTATTAAATTTTCGTCTTTTTCTGCCATTTCACCGTATTTCAAATAAAAATCTCCCACAAAATGATCAGACTTTTTCGTTGGTTCTTGATTATTTCCCCACTTTTTATAAGCGAGCATAGATTTACAGATATTAATCCCTCTGTCATTCCTTAAATTAACCTCGAATACTTCTTGCATTTTATATTTCAATAAATTTGATAGTGAAGTGCCTATTAGTATATTTCGTACGTGGCCTAAATGCAGTGGATGGTTAGTATTAGCAGAAGGATATTCTATCACAATTCTTGATGGTTTCTTACTTTTTTCTCCTAAAACTTCATAAATCCTTCCATAATCATCTTTCAGATCATAAATATTCCTTAATACAATTGATGGGTTAATTTTGATATTTAAATATGGACCAATAGCTTCAGCTTTATCAATATAATCCGCTAAGCTTATAGATTCCTCCAACTCTTTAGCTATATCTTTTGGACTTTTTTTTTCTATTTTACTTAAGCGGTAAACAGGAAAGGCATACGAAAAATTAATATTTGGTGGAGGAATTTCAATAAGACTCTCAATATCTTCTAAAGAAAGATTCTGAATATGAGTTGCTAAGTGTTTTGCTACAGTATGTTTATCAATTATTAGCATTTTTCAAATTACGTATTATTTTTCAAGTCTTCTGGTGAAAAAGACTATTAATTTTATCTATTTTGTAAAATAAAGTTCCAATGACTCATAAGTTTTTGGTAGCTCGGGAGAATAAGTTAAGTTCAAAAATAAACTTCATTTTCTTCTTAAAATAAGATTAAAATACTATTATTTTTATAATAAATAACAAATAAGATGTAATTTTCGTAAAAATGAAATGGCTGAATTTTTGGTGTAAATATGTCTGAGAAAGAAGAAATAATTATTTTAAAATGGCTTGATCAAAATGGTCAATTTCGTCCTATAGAATCTGAGTCCGATATGGATGATGGAATTTTCTTAGAATTAATTCAAGAAGATAATACGTGGAAATTTTTCTATATTAAAGGTGCTTCCTTAATTTCGCGCAGAACAGCTCTTAGATCAGCTAATGGAATTTCAAAAACAGGGTATGTCCATCCGCATACCAAAATAAGATATGGAATCGAGTGCAAGCTGGATGAAGAGGTATCGCCTTATGAGGATATGCCTGAAGTTCTCAAAAAATCGCAAAGAACGTGGTATAAGGGTGAATATAAAGAATATTAAATCTGACCCCAATACCATTTCTTTTGAACTCCTTTCTTAATTATTTTATTCAGATTTTATACCCCTTTCCATTATTGTAAAAATAAATATCCAATGGTTTTGCCAAAAATATTATATTTTTCAAAATATAATGCTAAATCATGAATGATCAAAATGCAGAGAAGAATCAACCATATCTTATCTCTGAAGAAGTAAACAAAACTGTAATTCAACCATCCTGGGCTAAAAAAACACCGATGATAATGGAAGCTATGGGGAGAATGGGGCAACTTACTCCTGAATCAAAATATTCTGTAGGGCTTCGTGTAGAAGAAAATGCTGCAAATTTTTCAGATAAGCTAGCGCTGTTATATGAAGATGAAAAATATACTCATAAAGAGTTTAATGAGAATATAAATCGTTATGCCAACTATTTTCTTAATTCTGGTTTAAAAAAAGGAGATACTGCTGTCATATTTATAGAAAACCGTTCAGATTATATGTTTATTATTTTAGCTTTAGGTAAAATTGGAGTTTTATCTTCTTTAATTAATACTAATCTACGTGAAAATCCACTTATTCATAGTATGACGCATACTCCTGGAAAGCTATACATTATTGGAGAAGAGCTTTTCCAAGCGTTTGAAGATATTAAATCCAAATTAAAATTATCCGATGAACAGAATAAATACCTCTATTACATACCCGATAAAGGAGATATGGACCCTCCAACAGGATATATCAACTTAGAAGAAGAGATTGTAAATTCAAGCATTGAAAATCCTCCTACTACTTCCGAAATCCAAATGAAAGATCCCTTTGTCTATATTTTTACATCTGGAACTACAGGGCTACCCAAAGCTGCAATTATGAAACACCGTTCTATAATAGCTGCAATGGGGTGGTGGGCATTGGTTGTTGGTCTAGAAACAGATGATGTGATTTATATTACCACACCCTTATTTCATAGCCATGGGATTAAAGTGGCTTTTGCTGCCGCACTTAATAATGGTTCTGCAATGGCTATTGCAAGAAAGTTTAGTGCCAGTAAATTTTGGGATGATGCTCGAAAGTTTAATGCAACTTGTTTTAATTATGTAGGAGAAATATGCAGATATTTATATAATCAACCTCCAAAACCAGATGATGCGGATAATCCAATTAAAAAAATGGTTGGGAATGGTCTCAGACTCGATATTTGGTTAGATTTCAAAAAAAGGTTTGGCATTGAAGAAGTCAGAGAGTTTTATGGTGCTACAGAAGATTTTGTCCCAAATTTTGCGAATGTACATAACATTGATAAAACTTGCGGTGTTTGCTTAACACCTTATGCCATTGTTAAATTTGATGCAGAAAAAGATGAACCATTCAGAAATGAGAGAGGTCGCATGAAAAAAGTAAAAACTGGTGAGGTTGGGTTATTACTCGGTCAAATTACAGATCCTGATAATTTTTACATGTATAAAGATCCAGAAGCCACAGAAAAAAAGGTTTTTAGAAATGTACTTAGAGAAGGGGATATGTATATAAACACCGGGGACCTCGTACGAGATATTGGTTATGGTCATGTTCAGTTTGTAGATCGGTTAGGTGATACATTCAGATGGAAGGGTGAAAATGTTTCTACAGAGGAAGTTGAATCTGTAATAAATACATTTGATCAAATTGATATGTGTTGCGTTTATGGGGTGTTAATTCCAAATACAGAAGGTCGCGCAGGTATGGTTTCTATTCACAGAAATGATGATGAGAAATTCGACTTTAAAGGTTTTCTGAAATTTCTCCAGAAATATTTACCACATTATGCAGTTCCTAAATTTTTAAGATTTACAGCAAAATTTGACTTCACTGCCACCCATAAGCTACAAAAAATAAGGCTTAAAAATGAAGGATATAATATTGATGAGATAACAGATGAAGTATTTGTACTCTTACCCAATAATTCTGAATATATTCCATTAACAAAAGAAATATATCAAGGAATTGTAGAAGGAAGATATCAATTTTAAGTTTTCAAATTCAAAATTTTTTTCATTTTTTTTTCCCCCAAAACTCATTAGGAGATAAATATTTCTTAATTTTTGAATATGGACACGCAGCTACACAATTCCCACAATCACTACTATTTTCAACCCAGAATTCAAAACACTTTTCTCCGTCGATGTAATATTTTTTCACCCCAGAATTATTGGAGATATTAAATCCCTTGAAACCAGGTTCACAATTTTTCGATATCGCACTTGTTTCACACGATTCAGCACATTTTACGCAATTCTTGCAAAAATTTGCGACTTTAGCTATAAATTTTACATTTGGTTTATCAGAAACTAAAGGTAAATCTGTAAAAACTTTACATATTCTTACTCGGGGTCCATATTCAGGTGTAATTAATAACCCTAATCTACCAAGTGCACCAAGTCCCGCATCGATTGCTAAAGGTATACTTAAAGCTGTATCATTACCACATTGAATAGCTCTGTATCCTAAGTTTCTGATAAATTCACCGAGACAGGCAATCACAAAAGCCATCTTTGAGTATGCTATTGCTGCTGCTGCTGCGGCTGGTTGTGCAGGGGCTGTTGATATTCCATCTTGATCCATTTCGATCCCCATAACAATTACGTTTCTTATTCCTTCAGGCAATTCTATCGGTTGCTCATATATCGAATCTACTGTTTTTCCCCCGCGAATTACTTGTTTTGCTTTAGCTTCACTAACTTGATCAGGTCTCTTAAAGCCTGTTTTATAAATCCAATTTTCATTAACATCAGCAATTCCTACTATAGAAGCTCCATAAAATCTTGCAGCTCTTTTTATATACTTCGTAAATATTTGCTTATTTTCTATTGGATATTTAGATTTCATCCAATTTACACCATAACCAATATTCATTAGCTTTTTCCGCTCCCAAGCAAAAGCGTGGGGAAATTTCTCGTACACGGTCCAACCTGCTGCGACTAGAGCAAAATCTAATCTTGTATAACCTTCTTTTTTTGATTCAATATGCATCTCCAGATGTGTGTCTATCATTTGATGGTACGTAGGTAAAGTCTTGTCCCATAATCTCCTAAATAACATATTGTTTTTCTGCTCAAAACGTTTATAAACAGAATCGTCAATTTCATACATTTTATTGAATCGTTGTAAATTTATTGATTAAATAGTAATCATATCTAAAAAAATAAAAGTTTTTTTATTATACGATAATATAATTCACTCATTACTCTTTTGGGTAACCGGATATTCTTCAATACAAGTATTACACCATATCACGGTATGTTTAGATAATATCTTCCAATTCGCTATTGCCCATTCATTACAAATAGCTTTAGAATATTTTCCATCAATAAGAGTATTTGCCGGGTAAGCTTTAATACAAATATCGCAACCAACACAATATCTGCTTTCTAATATTGGTTCTCCACATACTAATGGAGCCTTTGTTACAATTGCTCTTAACCTTACCTGAGATCCATAATCAGGAGTGATCAATAAATTATTTTTACCAATAGGTCCAATTCCAGCTAAGGCGGCTGAATGCTTGGAGGAGAATATCCTATATCGAAATTGATTAATTAAAAACTAAATAAGCTATGAAACACTTAATAAAATCTGCTTAATTACAATTATTTATTTAAAGAACAATACATTTATTATAGAAACCAAATTTAATACATTAGCATTATCATAAAATATTATTAAGGTAAATTTCTACAAGACTTATAACAAATACTATAAATTAAATAATAACACAAATTTAGTAAAAATCCATTAATGTGAGTATAAAAAGGAAAGAGATCCCGCTCTATTAATAATCTGGTTGAGGTGACTAACGATTTACGATGCTACGTATAAAGTGGTAATCTTTGGAGATGCAGGATGTGGTAAAACCACATTAACTCAGAGATTTCTAACAAATTTGTTCAAATCTGATACAAAAATGACTATAGGAGTTGATTTTGAAGTAAAGAGCTTAGAAATAAATGGAAAAAAAGTAAAACTTCAAATCTGGGATTTTGGAGGAGAAGAACGATTTAGATTTTTGTTACCTACCTATGTTCGAGGTGCTAATGGAGCACTGTTTATGTATGATGTAACAAATTACTCCTCTTTAGCTCATATTGATGATTGGTTGGTAGTAGTAAGAAAGGAGATAAAATCAGAACAGGAATCGTTTCCAATCATAGTTGTTGGGGGAAAGGCAGATCTATTAGATGATAGGGAAGTCAGCGGGGAAGAAGGTATCAATATAGCTAAATCAAGAGGAGTAGACGGATTTATCGAATGCAGTTCTAAAACTGGGGAAAATATCGAGGAAACTTTTGATGCATTAACGAGTATAATGATGCAAAGATCAAAATTAATCTAAAATTATTAGATTTAATTAACAATCTTTAGAAGAAATCGAGAATTTAGGTTATGTTCCGATATTTTCTTGCTCAATTGCTTCTTTTTGTTTTAGTCTTAAAGAAGTTCTTCTTTTAGAGACCATAATTTGAAATTCCAAATCTTTTTTATAGTCGTCTGCGAATTTCAAAAGGGTTTCTTCAAGATTTTCTTCTTTTTTTTCTCCCTTTGTGAAGATTCCATTAAACATAGGAATCTCAGCGTATTTATCTGCTAACTGTTCCTGCAGTTCATCAGATAATACATCAGACCTATCTTTTATAGCAATATTAATCATTTCTTCTAACTTATTATACATTTCTCGTTTACTAAACTGGCAGAGAACACATTTAGAACTTCTGATTTTAAAGATATTAAGAATAATTATTCCTATTAGAAATTTGAAATTTCGAAGTAAGATCTTTTTCTCTCCACCATGAAATTTATTGATATATTGATCAACATATTTTTCAGCGGATAAATACAATTCAGAATAGTACAGTGCTCTCTCAAAATAGGCTGGAGTTATACAAAATATACGAGTAAACCAAAATGGTTTAATATTATTAGGAGGATCCTCATAAAAAATATAATAGACTATTCTCCCATCTCTTTCTTTGTATAATGTAGACTCTTTCTTTAGCATATTTAAATAGGTTGAAATTGTAGAACGGGCGATTTCTTTAAAATATTTCTTATACTCACGTTCTACCTCACCGGTTGTAATCTTTTTTTTACCTTCTAAGTAGAATTTCAAAAGTATTCCCAAAATTCTATTTTCATGAAGCCTACCGGTTTTTATTTGTTGTTCCTCAGACTCATCTTCTCGAATGTGATATAAGAATGCTATTTCTGGAGCAAAATCTTGAACTACTTCATCGATAAATGAAAGTTCAGAATCTTTTATCTGAATACTCTCAAACTGACGACTTTCAATATTGAAATCTTTTATTTTGGAATTTTCAGACAATTTTAATTTTACTCTGAGTTTTTTTACTTTTTATTCAATATTAAAAAAAATAATACTTCTTAATAATAATTTATGTTCGTCTATATTAGAACTTACATATTTATTTATCTTTTGATGTTTCACATTTATTATTTTGAATATTTCGATATTAATACTGACTTAACTAAATTTTATAGATACTTCCATTATTCTATTTAGACTTTTACTTTTTATATAATGGATCTGCTTCTTGTAATACTCTTCTTTGAACCTTTCCTATATAATTCTTGGGTAATTCCCCAATTATTGCTATAGAATGAGGGCATTTATAACTTGCCATGTTTTTTTCTGCCCATTCTTTTATAGATTGGGGAGAGAGATCACAATCTTCTCTAATAGATACCCATGCTTTAACAATTTCTCCATATTCCTCATCAGGTAGTCCTGCAACTGCAGCTTCTAAAATATCTGGATGCTTTAATAGAAGTTCTTCAACCTCAAGTGGAAATATCGAAAAACCTTTATGTTTTATTATCTGTTTTTTACGATCTCTAATTTCTATCGTACCATCTTCACTCATAAAACCAATATCACCTGTTAGCAACCAAATCTTATCTTGATATTTTTGAAGGATCATTTCTGTTTCTTCGGTGATATTAAGATACTCCTTCATGACCTGTGGACCTGCTATACAAATCTCACCACTATGTTCAATGCCAAAATTCTTATCCTCTGGATTACCTAAACAAACGGGTCCTTTTGAAAAGTCGTCAACAGGCCATATCCCCCATTCCGTTCCGGGAAATGGCATTCCAATACTACCGATGGGACTTTCCCCAAATAAATTCCCTGCGCTAACCGCTGGGCTCGCTTCTGATAACCCATATCCTTCAACAATCCTCCCACCGGTATTATTAATAAATGCATCACGAACTGTTTTATGTAGTGGTCCTGCACTAGAAATACAAAGAATTAATTTCCCCATAACTCCTGGAAACCTCCTCTTAAGATTTCTTAAATCTGCCAATCGTTTAAATAGTATTTCTGTTCCAGCATAAATTAATCCTTCCTCACATGGTAGTTTCTCAATCACCTCACATAACTCAACTTGGGAAGGTGTTGTCGGAAAGAGCATAATCCATCCTCCGATTGATAAAGTTGTATTCATAATAACGGTATGTGCAAAACTGTGAAATAGTGGTAGGATTCCAATATTTCCTATTCCTGGTTTTTCTCCCCCTAACCATAGCTTACATTGTTTTGCGTTAGAAACCACATTAAAATGCGTTAAAACCGCAGCTTTTGGGAGTCCAGTTGTTCCCCCTGTCATGATATAAGTAGCCGGTTGTGATTTAACATCAATATTTATGTTAATATCTTCTGGTTCTGTCTTAATTAGGTCATTAAATTTCACAGCTCCCGGTAGATCCACTTTTCCAGATGGAATTTTTTTCACAAATTTTCCAATAGCTTTCTTTACCCCTTTTATGTTTGCAAGATCAGCAAGATTAGTATAAACAATTAATTCAATATTAGTATCATTTATAATTGGTTTGATAAATTTTTCATATAAAGAATCTAAAACAATCAACATCTTTGGCTTAATGATTCCAAACTGATGAAGAATTTCGATGGGTTGATAGGTAGGGTTAATACCACTAGCAATAGCACCAATCTTTGTAATCGCATAATAACCTACTATATATTGCGGGCAATTAGGAAGATGTAAAGATACCACATCTCCTTTTTTAATTCCAAGATTTTTCAAAGCTGTGGCAAATGAATTCACGTATCCTTGAAACTGCTGATATGTAATCCAAGTGTCCAAAAACCATATGAAATTTCTATTTTGGAATTTTTCCACTTGTTCATCTAAAAGTTCACTTAAGCTTTTTTCTTCAAATATAGTGTTATATGGGACTCCCTCTGGCCACCATTTATGGAACCATCGTTTATTCTCATCTACATTGAAGGAATCCGGGACATTTACTTGCATATTTTATCCACTTAAAGTGTTTTTATAATTGTGTCTTTAAGTGACTTAGTTATCTCCTAATTTAAAATTTATTAGGTTGAAAGAAAAAAAAAAATAAGAAAAAAAATATAATTTAAAAAAATATTTTTAGATTTTAAAACCTTCTATCCTTTCTTCTCTTTATTAATACTGTAGCGACTCCAACTAATCCAACACCAGCAATTAATACGATCAATGCCCAGAATCCTTCGGATTCGAAAACCATGTAAACGGAAAAAGTTGGATCGTGCCAGATTCCCGTCCCATCTTCAAATTCGGGATAGCATACAGCCCACACTAATACATTAAACTCAGTTTGCACTCTAATATCACTTGCGAAAGTACTAACTTCATTACCACCCTCAGCTACAACGGTATCATGTCTTTCTTGCTCTAATTCCCATACATACCGTGGGATTATACTTGTGCTTGCTGGAGCAGTTAATCTGGTAGAATCAGTACCATATTCGTAATCGATACCAGCTATGTCGATAAATTCAAGCTCATTTTGTGCTCTCGCTCCTATATAATTTCCTACCGTCAATTTTTTCTCAGTACTTTTATAATTTGATATACTTAAGAGTTCTGTAGGAGTTTCAGGGAGTTGTCCTTGTGTAGCAATATCTAACTCAAAATGTAACACAGTCGATACATATATAATTGCTAAGTCTAAGCCTGCAATGAGTGAATTTGCGTGGGGTGATTCAAGATCATTCCATGGAGCAAAGAATTGGTCCAATTTAATCAATCCTTGGGCGGCACCCAAGGTTCTATTAACGCCAGGTTCAAACGTAAAACCAAAGTATATATAATCCAAATTTTCTTCCGGTGCGTCAATATACGAGTTTAAATCGACACCTAAGGGAACTGCTGTTATATTTGCATCCCAAATATTTAATCCCCATGATATACTTTTATTATTTCGATTAATTGTGGGTTTATAAAAACTGAAGCTGCCCACAGTTCCTAGGATTAATCGATGAGTGAGTTCACTACTGGAAGGGACCTCAACACTCGTATTATCAACTATAATCGGTGTATAATTCGCAGAGATCACATCATTACTATCAGTGTCATTATAAAGATAAGCTCCCGCTAAATGATGAGTAAATAAGAAGAATTCTATATTACACCCTTTAAAGGCATTTACAATGTCTAAACCTGGGGTTCCACTTCCCCCACCAGTTAACGCACCAAGAATCTGACCGACATCTATATGAATTTCAAAATTTTTAATCCATAATTGAATTAAATCAAATGAAAACTGAGTCCATATGGTTTCTGCTATTTCACCGAGAGTAGGGGTTAGTAACCATTCCATATAGTTGTCTTCCCTAGTTTGAGCCATAGCCATCCAACCATCTAAGATATTCGTTCCATTTGGTAGATCTTCAATTTTCGGATCAAGTAGGGGATTTATATTCATATCACCTGGTCGGGCTAATTCGCCTGTTGTATACCAAGTTTTAGTAATATTAAATCCTAATCCTGGCGTTATATCAAGTTTTTGCCACGTGATCGGATTCATTATAAACAGTTCATCTCCAGTGAATATATCATTAATATGAATTAAAAACCACGTAAGTAGAGAAACACCTTCCTTGATGAGCTCTTGGTTTAATCCTTCCCCGAGGGTTTCTACTTGTGTCATTACTTTTCTGAAGAAGTTGATTAACTTATTAACTGCTGTTATAAATGACCGATCGTTATCCCAAATAATTAAAGTTACACCGGCCCCTATTTCCAAATCATATGTATAAATACCTTCTTTTTTAACTACACAATATGCGTGGCCTTGATCTCCAGGAGCTATTATCCCCCCGCTCATTGTCGGGATAAGATTATTATATTCATGAGGAGCAAAATAGATTTCTACCTCATCATTCTCAGCAGCAAAATCATAAACTCCCGTAACATGGGTACTACGGTTCGCACTTAAAACAAAAACATTATCTAGCATTTCATGAGAAGTAAGATTTAAACCTTGGAGAAAAAGCATCCCAAATATCGATTCTAATATCTTACCTCCGTACCCTAGATTTTGGCCAAAAAGAGCACCAAATCCTCCTTGAAAACCTTCAAAAACACCGACACCAAGTTGATTAAAATCAATGTTATTCTCTGAGATCTCCTCTTGTCCAACGACAACCATCGGCATTGATACAATAGAAGCAATAAGGATGGTAAAAACCAATAAAGATTTGGTATTAATCCTTTTCATTGTCAACACTTTTTTTAAAATATGGTTATGATATTAAAATAATAAATAAAATCTGGTTATTTAATAATTTATATTCTAACGGAATAGAATCTTTAAAAATTTCATTTTTCTCTTTAAAAGCTTTATTTTTATAAATCAGATCCTATTGATTGGCTAAAAGTTAAAATTAAGCATTATTATGTTAAAATCAAATAACTCGCAATAGAAATTGAGATTAAATTTTAACGATATTCTATTCCAATTTTAAAAAAGTATAGAAAAATACAAAAATGTATAGTATAGCTGAGATAACCAAACTCCAGACTCTTAAAAAACTAGAAATTTCTGAAGTAGTAAAAACTACATTAGATCCAATAAATACTGCGGCAATTAAATAACCAATAAAATGGCTTTTAAAATCCTGATATTTCGATTTACCTCTGAAAAAATTTACTATCGAAGTAAATATGATTATTACAAAACCTGCTAAATAAAAAAATTCGATTACGGCAAAATCATATAAATCTAAAACCAAAAAAATGCCAAACAAGAATAACTCTAAAATTTTGACATTCCAAAACTTATTTTCTTGCTTACTATCAAAAATTGTCTGTTCATATTCACTAATTCCAGCATTAGAAAATAGAATAATTAAAGAACCAATTGCTAATGCTGTAAATAAAGAATACGATATCGTAAAAAGTAGATCTAGATTAGGTACCCAAATAATGTTCCATAAGAAATTTGCTAACACTAAATATTCAGGCAATATAATGACAGAACAAAATAAGGGGAGGATTGAGGCAATCCCCATCATTATCCAAGTAAAAGTTGATATTTTTGTGTCTTCTTCCCATCTTTTTTTCCGAAACGTTGTCAATCTCCACGCAAAAGAAGCAAAACTTAAAATTGATATGATCGGTGTAATCAATGGAAAAATAAATATAAATAGGATGTAAATGGCATTAATCCCATAAAAAAATTTTAATCTGGAAGGAACCACACTAATAGTTCTATCAAATTCATCAAAAGTATTCGCAAATCGACCAGCAAATAGAATTAAAAAAAATAACCATGATATACTAAAAATTGAGGGGCATAATATCTTAATTAAGATTATTTTAAGATTCACATCACTTGAAAACCACAGATTAAAATTCGTAAGATTGTAGGATAAAAAAATTGCTATAGGGACAAATATTATCGATAATAAAATTATTAAACGACTTACCATTAATCCTTTAATTTCTTTTGGCATTATTATCTTCTATATTGGATTTTAGATAAGGAATTTCATTTATTAATATCTAAGCGCGTTTAGCACCACAATTTGTACAGAAAAGATCATCGGTAGTTAATTTTGCTCCACAATTCGAACATGAAATTTCTACCGCCATAGCAGAGCTCTCAATTGCTTTATTGACATCAGAAATTTCAGTAACTCTTTCTTTTCCTTTTGATTTTACTTTCTTACTTTTCGCCCCTTCAGGTTTATATTTCAGACTCCCTATAAATCCCCCAAATACTGCTCCTACTAAACATCCTTCAAAAACAGCAGTCAGTACGGCGAGAAGGTAGGGTAAATCGGTTAATCCTAATAAAATACCGTCTAATATCGCCGCACCTAAAAATGATGAAAATAGAAAGTAAATTATAACCAAAATAATCGAATAGCCAATACCGATCGCAAGGCTAGTATGTATTGCTTGCTTAGGGGAATGTGCAAAGATCGCGCTTACAATTACACAGCATAAAATCCATGGCAGGGTTACGGCAAAAATTAACATGATATCCTCAGGACGATAGAAAAGACACCAATGTATAGGGAATATGAAAATCAGAACTAATCCTATAATCATTCCGCCAAGTATTTCTATGACCGGTCCCAAAGCACCTGGGATAAGACTAGTTATTGAACTTAATGCATCATCGAAGTTCTGAATAAGACCACCTGTGACACCCTCAGTAAGATTAAGAAACCTAAATGAGACATACGCCAGAGGAATCAGTAAAATCATCCCAACAATACCACTTCCAATAACTCTTCCCCATCCCACTAATATCCACTCTTGTACATTTATAATAATGTTTAAACTTGAGTAATTTGATATTAACTCAGAAATTCTTTCTATTTATATCTTTGTTTTTAAACCATATAAAAAATTTCAAAACAACTTCAAACTATATTCAAACTATGTAATAAGTAAAATCTTTTAGTCTGCAAAAAAATTGGGTAAAAATAGTTATTATTAAAATTAGTTTTTATTGTACTTTTGTAATTCTCCCATTATCCATTTTAATTGTTTTAGTTCCATATTGAGACAAATCTCTGTGGGTGACAAAAATTATAGTTGTTTCCATTTCGGTATTTATTTTCTTTAATAAGGTCATAACCTGTTTTTCTGAATCGGGATCCAAGTTTCCCGTTGCTTCATCTGCCAATATCACTCTAGGTCTATGGATTATAGCTCTAGCAATTCCGCATCTTTGTTTTTCACCACCAGACATTTGAACTGGAAAATGATCTTTTCTATCAAGTAAATCTACATCTCTGAGAGCTGAAATCGCTCGATTTTCTATTTCTTTTTGGCGCAACACTGTCGGCCATAAAACAGCCTCCACATTTTCCATGGCTGTTAATGTATTAACTAAATTAAAGTCTTGAAAAACAAATCCAATCTTCTGTCGCCGAAGCCTACTTAGTCTGTCTTCCGTTGCTCTCGCGATATTTTCACCATCAAATATTATTCTTCCAGAATCAGGTAAATCTAGTCCGGAAAGAACATTGAGAAGTGTTGATTTACCACAACCAGTTGGACCCTGTATAATAACAAATTCACCAGATCTTATTTTTAAATTTACATCTGCTAATGCTCGAATTATAGCTCCTGCTCTTCTATATTCTTTGTTAACATCAACCGCTTCAATCATAATATCTTTATCTGCTGACATTTTTGTCTCTACTCACCTATTTTCTTTAATGCGATAATTGGCCTTACTTTCAAAACCTTTCTATATGCTAAGATAAATGCAAATATCTGAACTAAAATGAACAATGCACTTGTTACGATGACAGGAATTAATTGTATTAATATCGGATTCCCAATTTGTAAATAGGTTAATGCTGCGGTATAATGAAATAATACTTCAATAACTACAAAAAATCCAATAATTGTTGTAAAAAAAATCATTCCTGAAACTAAGACCAATATATTCTTATTTGTATAACCGATGCACTTTAAAGTAGCCCAAACGCGTCTCTTTCTTGATACTAGTATCCAGGCATAAAGTAAAGAAAGAAACAGACTTGTTCCAAAAAAGATCAATAGAAGATAATATGCTCCCTCTCCCATCCCCCCTTGTTGTGGTGGAGTTAACGCTAAATTCCAGAATAAACTTGTTAGGAAGATTAATATCGTATATATGAGTGTAAAGACTGTAAATATTTTCTTTTCACGTAGCGATAAAAGAATCGCTTTTCTCCACATTCTAAAAGCCAAAAAAATTCACCATTTTCTGTACATTTTGTTTTAAATTATATTTAAATTTATGATTTGTTTTATTTATGTTATTATAACAATTGAATTATAAATATTTGAGTATAATGTCTGAAATTGAAGGAATTATTGATGGTCTATTAAATGAGGAAGAAAATGTATTTGGTGTAGCGATAATTGGTAAGGACGGGCATTTAATTACTCAAACTGAAAATTGGAATATTGAAACTGATCTTAACGCCTTAAATGAGATATTAAACCAGAAGTTAGAACTTGGAGAAAAAGGAATAACTAGCCTTTCAATTCAAGGGATAAAGTATATGGTTGTAGAAAACACAGAGGAAAGAAAAATTGGAACAAACATAAAAGGTAGAGGACATATAATTATATGCCCCATACCGATAGGTGGTACAGGAGCGCTAATTGCTTATATTAATCCTAGGGTGGGGCCACGCGATGCTCTTTTTATTATTCAGGAATATGCTAAAAAATTAACCAATTTGGTTTAATAAAGGTTGCTTTACTTATTTCTATAAAGAAGACCAATATTCTTTTAACAACTTTATTAGCCCGCTCTTTATTTTACTCATATTATCTCTTTCAAACTCAGTTATATGCGAGAATTTCTCAAATATAGGTGGTTCATAGGGCTCTCCTAATAATGCTTTTATAACCGCAAAAACACAGTAGGGTAATCCAATTAAGCTATAACCTCCCTCAAGAATAAAGCTTAATTTTCCACCACAAATTTCATTAGCCAAATCTAAAAGTCTTTCAGTAAATCGGTAATAAGATATAGAAGTTATTTTACCATTTCCTACAGGATCATCAAAATACATATCAAAACCAGCAGCAACGATAATTATCTCTGGTCTGAATTCTTTTAAAATAGGTTCTAAGAGATCCATAAATTCAAGAAATTCATTATCTGTGATATTATAAGGTATAGGAAAGTTAATGTTCTTACCGAGACCCTCTCCTTCCCCTAATTCATCAATAAATCCAATATCTCCTTCCACAAAATCAAATTCGTGGATAGAAAAGTAGAGTACATTTCGATCCTCATAAAAATATTGAGCTATACCATCACCAAAATGAGTATCAACATCAATAATTGCAATCTTTTTTAAATTATCTAATTTCTCCCTTAGATACATTATAGATGTTGCTATGTTATTGAATATACAAAGTCCCGAAGCTCTTTCTTTTAAAGCATGGTGCCCCGGTGGTCTAACAAGGGCGAAAGATTGATCCACATCATTTTTTGAGACTTTTTTAATTGCTTGTATTGCTCCTCCTACAGCTTTTTTGGCTAGTTCATATGTATCCTCAGTAACAAAAATTTCCTCATTCAATAAACTAAAACCACGTTTTGAGAAATTTCGTATAGAATCGATATGGTACTGCGTATGAACTAATTTTAATGTAGATTCTTCTACTGTTATAGGTCTGAATTGAATGATTCTTTCATTCTTGAAAATATTTTTTTCCTTGAGAAAATTTAATATTGTTTTGATACGTAAAGGATTCTCATAAGACAAAAATATAGGATGAGGATAGACTGGTGCGTGTTTGGATGCAAAATCGTCATCTATAATAATACCGATCTTACTATCTTTCATCATATTAATCCTTAAAAATATTCTAAAAATAGCTAAATTATTATAATTTAATTTGCATACATTTATTTTAAATAAATTTCAAATTTAATAATTAAAGATATTAGAATTCATTATGTCTTTTGTAGAAATCCTATACACGATCCTGTTAAATGCAATCCCAATAATTATTTTAATTATCCCGTTGTTCTTTATTTGGAAAAAAACAATAGGTAAATTATATTTTAGAATTGTCTTAGGAATTATTGTATTCTTTTTGATATATTGGATTCTACCGATAATTTTTCAAGTGGGAGTCACTCCAGACGTCCTCAGTGTGCCTCCAGCAGAAATTGGGAACATTAGCTATGGCGTAGCATATATAATGGCACATTTTGGTTCATTAGTATCTTTATTCATCTCTTATCCTTTAATAACTCTACCCTTTATATTTTTTCTCGCTCCATTTATATCATTTATTATTTCATGGAATAAATTGAGAAAGGAGGAGGGTTCCTTAAAAACTAATTTGAGTGCGGTTAGTTTTGAGATTAAGGAATCTCCCACTGAAAGGACTAAAAGGGAGTTACAGAGAAATAATTGGAAAAAGGAGAAAGAAATATTAAAATTAATGATTGTACTATTACCAATTTCACTATATTTGTTACAAGTCATCTTAGAGATATCACAGTTGCAAAATGAATCAATTACCTCTGGTCAAACTGCGTTAGGATGGTTTCTTGAAATTCTATTTGTATATTTAGCAACCTTTATATTCAGTATAGAAATCTTATCCTCAAGTCAGATTGCGCTGCGAGGTAATTATTTTGGTGAAAAGATAAGAGAACAAACATTTAAAGGGTTATATACAATCGGGGCACCGATGTCAATCCTTTCTCTTATTCTATTTATTATTCAATACCAAGCATCGATAACAATAATTGTTTACTTTTTTGCTTACTTTATTATGGCTTCAATTATATTTGTCATATTTCTTGATATTTTTGAACCTGTTTCAATTTATATTTTTCTTAAAATGATTAATTGGTGGAAAAATAGAAAGAAAAGGAAAGTTAATTATACTAATTTTTATTACATGCTGATTCTTGGAGCATTAGCACTTGTTGTCTATTTAATACTTAATTTTCTATTAACTAATTTTGGGTATACTGCATTTTTCGGTGTGCCGGGATCCGTAGAAGAGAGTTTAATATATAGTGCTGGTGAATACATCACTTCAGATCCTACATTTTACCACACACTACAGTTTGATTTGATTATAATGTATGGTATTTTTGTGACAGAAATCGTTTCAACTTTGGTATTAACTGCCTTCCTTGTTTACGGCTTAAAATTTATAAAAAGTATGGGGATAGGAGTTATTTCATATCTTCCCTTTATAATAGTATTTTCTGTATTAATCAGTAGTCCTGTGAGTTATTGGTTGACAGGAAAAACAAGTTATACCCAAATTTTTGGGTTTGGCTATTATACTCTCAGAACAGCAAGCTTGACGGCAAATTTACCGGGATTCCTAAATGTATTAGCAGCACCATACTTGTATACTCGTTACATTTTCAACGTAATAATTTGGGGAATTTTAATATACTATTTCAGAAAATCATTTAAAACTAGAAATAACCCTTTTGGTAATGAATTCATTGAGAAGGTTGTATATTCGACGATTACTGATTTCATATCGTTTGATGATTACACCAAAACTGATGCCGCATATTTAATTTCAAGGAAGACTGATATCCCAGCCGAGACTCTTGATAATGAACGCGAAGAAATAAAAGAAATTTTGAATAGCTTGGAAAATGACAAATTACTAGAAGAATTAAAACCAAAGGATGAAGTAGAGAGGAAAAGATTTTATTATACAGTGAGATATCTTTATCAGAACGATTTGATAAACATTTGGAAACCAGAGCTCAGTTATTTATACGAAAAAGCAGAAAAACAAGGACTTTATATCATATACGATGATGGACGTGGAGTGTTTGATTATGCTTTTAGAAGTGATTCTATTCAAGATCCTGGTTTGGTCTCTGGAATGTTTTCGGCAATTACCTCGTTTGTAAAAGAGATGACTAAATCAACTGAAGCACTGAAGAAGATTGATCATGGAGATATCACGATACTATTAGAATATGGAACCAAAATTTTTGGTGCTCTTTTTATTAAAGGAACTCAGAGTTCTGAAGTTAGAGCACCTTTAAAAGAATTTGTCGAAAAGTTTGAAGAAAGATATAAAGAAATTCTAAAAGATTGGACGGGAGCTCTTTCCTATTTCAAAGACGAAGATAATAATAAATTAGTTGAAGATATTTTTAAAGAGGATTAAAAACCTTAATTTTTTTTCCATTTATTATTCTGGAATTGTTGCAACTGCACGAACCCACCCCGCGCTAGCTCTGGCTATTTTAATAGGAAAACAATAAATAGTTGCCCCGATGGGTGGTACTTTATCTAAATTAGTAAGTTTTTCAATTTGGAAATATCCTAATTCAATCCCCGCGAAATGTCCCTCCCATATTATCGAAGGATCTTTATTATTTTCCCATTTTTGAGCTGTAATTGAAAAAGGAGCATCCCATGACCAAGCATCTGTCCCAACTATATGAACTCCTTGCTTAATTATTTCTAGGGTAGCGTCCTTTCCTACACCTATTCCATGATGTATGAATTCACTATTTCCAGAATACATTGCAGCATTTGTATGAACACATAAAATATCCCCTTTCTTCAATTTGTGGTTTAAATCTTCCAGTTTCTTATTAATATCAAAGGGCAACATTATATACCCATCCTCATAATCTGTACAATCTAGCACAATTAGATGGCCTATACACCATTCCAAAGGAATTTCATCAATAGTCATAGCTTTCCGTATTCCAATTTGTTTATCTTGAACTGGGGCGAAATGCCAAGGAGAATCCATATGAGTTCCATTATGCGTGCTTATTATAATCCTCTCTGTTGCCCATCCTTTACCATCAGGTAGATGCTCTTCGGGTTTCAAATTGAAAACTTCACCCATTTGTACCGCACCTAAATTATGATCGTTGTATTGGATGTTTAATTCTGTCGTTGGGGGATCAAAAATTAATTCATCTGGATTAATTAACGGAATCGATAGATCAATAAATTTTATATTTCATCACGCTTGCTTAATTTGAAATTAAGAATTATAATGAGATATTGTTATTTAAATCATAGGTTTAACAATTTTGCTGCGTTTAATCCTAAAATATTCTCGAGATCTTCATGTGTTAAAAAGTCGATATTATCAAAATACTTCACAGCAATTTCTATCATCTCTGGATTATTCCCATCTGAACCAAATAATATTTTGTGGGTTCCAATAATTTCCTTTGCTTGGATTAATAAATTCTTTAAACGTAAAGGCATCATATATGCCAAATTACTCAAATCTAAGTATACATTATGATATTGAGCTGCTAATGCTATAGCAATATCAGTGAAGGGGTAACCCATATGAGTTATGATTATATTTGCCCCTGGGTATGAAGCAACAAATTCATCAATATAAATTGGATTTGAATAAGTCAAAACATTTCTTCTTGTCCCTGGTGGAGGATAACCGCAATGCATTACTATTGGTAATTTTAATTTCTGAGCAACTTCCAACACAGGATAAATTAACTCATCATTTAGCTTTTTTTTCCGAAATGTAAGCATAATTTTGAATCCTTTATATTTATTCTCAGCAATTGCGTTTTCAATTATATCTTTAACATTAGATACACTTTCAGCTTTTTCAGGGGGATTGTAAAAAGGGATAAAAATATCTGGTGCAAACTTCACCCAATTCATAACCTCCTCATTATCTTTCATATTTACGGGTAATAATACAACCTTATCTATCTTTGCATTATTTAAATGTGCCACAGTTTTTTCCATTATATTAGATGCTTCGATAGAATTAATTTTTTTAAGTTCCTTAACCATCCTTTCATAAAAACCATAACCTTGAAAAAAAATGTTTCCCGCTTCTAACCGTTGTTTAGTGTCCATAGCTTGAAAAAGATGACAATGAAAATCGATTCTCAAAATATCTCTCCTCAAAATTAGTTTGAATTATGACTAGATTCATGAATAAGTGAATTATAATTTTATGAAAAACTGAGCGAAAAATATTAATTTTCTAATCCTCAGCTTCTTCTTCACTTTCACTCTCAATATCTTCCGCAGTATTTTCATGATTTTTTTCTCTGAAAATAGTTCTAAGACGGTCATCTATTTTCAATCTCAAATCGCCTAGAATTTCATTGACACGATCCTTAAATTTTTGAAAATGATGAGAATCCTTCGAAACAATCTCACTAAGAGGATAACTATCTCTAAATTCATGTATGATCTCTTTTAAATGCGTCTTTACAAAATCAGGATCTGTATCTTGCTCAATAATAGCAAACGAAAATAATAGTTTAGTTTTATAGACGTCTTTACTTGGAACCTGAATCCTCTTAAAATAACAAATAAGCTTATACTCTGAGAGAGATATTACATTGATGTCATCCCCAAATGCCTCTTCAATAAAATTTTCTATTCCAGTTAAAAACTTGGCACGTATGTTTGGATCTAATATATTATCTGATAATGAATAATATTTTATCTCAATTAATGGTTTTTTACCTAAATTTATCCCAAATTCTAGAATCGCCATTTATGTGATGTCTTTTGTTGCTGATATATTTTATATTTGGTAAGGATTTTTAAGCTCCATATAATATATTTTTAACTATTTACTTAACACCTTTGAATTTTTATGTCCACATTGAACTCAAACATTAGTATTTTCTTTGAATTTATGCTTTATTTCTTCAATTGCTAAATCAAATTTTTCTGAAATTTTTAGAAATTTTGATGCCCAACCGCTACTGATGGATATTTCTTGTAATGAAGCTGTAGGCGCAAATAGAAGAGTTAATTCGTTCAATTTAGAAAAATCTCTTTTCTCTAACTTTTTGATATGATCCTGTAATTCATTTATTAGTTCATCAATGCTTTCAAATCGAGACCATGTAAGATCGGTATATTGATACTTCACAATTTCTATTATTTGGTTAAGAATTTCAATAAGATTAGCAATTGGTGCATTCTCGTTATTCTTTTTCATATTATGTTATGCATTTTTGTTAATTCTTCGGAGAAAAGTTCAAGTTCTGGAGGAATTTCCAACTTAATAGTTGATCTAAGTGAAATCTTTTGTTCATTTTTTTGTTTCCAGACCAACGAATTAAACTCAATTAATGGTTTACTGAACTTTAAATAATCTTGGACTTCTTGTGTTTTGTAAGGTTCTGGAAATAATTCATCGTGTATATCAATATTGTAAAGATCACTATAGATTCGATAAGTGAAAAAAGGGATAATTGGCGATAATAATTTCAAAATAACTCTCAATACATAATGAAGAACAGCCAAAGTTGCGGGATCCCCTTCATAAGCCTTATTTTTTGCGATCTCGAGGAAGTGGGATGCAAATTTCCCGATTGCAAAAATTCTGATCGAATCCGCGGGAATTTTAAAATTAAAATCATCATATCCTTCGCGTGTTGTTTCAATTAGTTGATTTGCTTCTGCTAAAATCCACTTGTTAACAGGTGAAAGATCAAGATTATCTATTTCGCTTGACTTATCCTCAAATATCGAAACAAACCGGCAAATATTAAAAAACTTATTTATAACTTTCGAGGTTGCCGCAATTTTACTCCTATCAATTCGAAAATCTTCACCTACATTACAAACACTTGCAGCCCAGAACCTGAACACATCTGCTCCATATTTTTCAATGATCTCATCGGGTTCAACAATATTCCCCAATGATTTACTCATTTTTCTTCCTCGAGCATCAATTCCCATCCCTGATATCCAAACGTGTTCAAAAGGTTTCTTTTTCAATAAAAGCCAATTTTTCAACATTGTATAATAAAGCCAAGTTCGGATAATGTCCTTACCTTGTGGTCGAATAGAACATGGGTGATGCTTCTGAAAAAATTCCGAATCTTTAGTATAATTCAGAATATATAGATTGCTGTTCGAACTATCCATCCAGGTATCAAAAGTCTTTTCTTCTCCAATATAACCCGCCGTACTACCACACTTTTTACATGGTTCAGCCGCGAAAGGTGGATCTTCTCGCCAAGGTTGCACATACACCCCTTTTGGGGCTAAATGAACAGCACCACAGTCTTTACATTTCCAAAGAGGTATTTCAGTGTGATAGTATCTTCTTCTTGAGATTGGCCAGTCAATTGATATACGATTAATCCAGTCAAGGAGCCATTGCTTATTTTGGTCTGGGTGAAATTGCATTTCATATACCAAGTTCCGAAGATCTTCTAAAAATTCTACTTGTTTGATATAATATTCCTTTAACATGATAATTTCTATATTATCACCAGATCTTTCACAGATAGGATATCGATGAGGTACCTCCTTTACGTCTTCGAGTAATCCCCATCCTTCCAAATCATCAGTAATATATTGACGTGCTTTTTCTGTTGTTAATCCAACATATTTTCCCGCAGCTTCGGTTAATAATGCATTTTCATCTAAAGCGATGATTGGTTCAAGTTTTAATTCACGAAATAATGCAATATCCGTCTGGTCTCCAAACGAACATATCATCAAAGCTCCAGTTCCGTATTCCATGCTCGCAGAGGGGTGTGTTGTAATGGGAACAAAACGATCATATAAAGGCAATTTAACTCTTTTACCCACGAATTTATTGTATCGTTCATCATCAGGATGCACTAAAACAATTTGGCATGCACATATTAATTCGGGTCGAGTTGTTGCCACTAAGATATATCCATCCTCATCCTCCAATTCTTTGCCCTCGATTTGAAACTTGACATAATACAGGTTTGTTACTCCTTCCTCGTAATAGATCTCAGCATCAGCAATAGTAGTTTTACATCCAGAGCAAAAATTATTCGGACGATAATCTTCGACAACTAAGCCTTTCTCATAAAGTTCAATAAACGTACGCTGAGTGCAAGCACGGTACTCATCACTATCAGTCATGTAATAATCGTTGTAATCAGGGGAAAGTCCAATTCGCTTTGCAATACGAGTGAAATCGTCAGAAATTTTTGTAATCTCCTCCCGACAACGTGCAATAAAATCAGCTCGATCAAAGTCGAACAAGCTTTTGTTTTCTTTTTTCTCCACAACGAGTTCGATATTTATACCGTTGCGATCTAATCCCCAAGGGAATGAAACATCGTATCCCCGAAGACGCTGGATCCGAGCGATCATATCAATCAAAGAATAGTGGGCCACTGCACCGATGTGCCACTTTCCAGAGGGGTATGGTGGGGGGGTATCAATGCAAAAGAAGGGTTTTGATTCATCTCGCTCTCGAAAACTAACCTTTTCATTGATATTTTTTTCTTCCCACTCTTTTAAGATCTCTAATTCCTCTTTAAAATCCCACCGCTTCATTGAAAGTTTCGAATGATATTTTTTAGACACTTAAAGCACATCAATATTCCATTTTTTGAGATAAATGTTGGAAATAAAAAAAATTTTTTCAAATATATATAAAGTTTGGTCATTTAATTGATTGAAGTTTACGAAAATGCTATTGAAAAGAATGAAGTCAAAGAAAAAGCTGAAGGTAATTTATTTACAATAGTAGGTTGTTTTCTAGGGATTGTTGGATTTTTGGTAACTAAGATCAAGAGAAAAATCATGAAAAATATTGAATCAAAGGCTTTTAAAACAATAATAAAAAAGATATAAAAAAAAGGATTAGACTCCTTAACTTTACTACATTAAAATCAAATGCTGAATTTACATACGACTCCTTAAATATCATCTTCTCTATATAATTAAATAGACAGAAAAGTCGTAAATAATTATTTTAACTTAATCTTAGCAACCTAGTAGTGAACTAAATGATTGAGTTTTTTAGAAAATATAAAATGCTTTTTATTATAACGGCACTAAGTTCATCTTTAATCATTGCTATTGCATTACCACTCTATTTTTTCCTTCCTTCTGAACCTATTCATCGTCGTATGAGTAATCCCCCCCAAAACAGTCCATTGAGTGGCTATAATGAAAATAATTATGAAGAATATGATGTAATACCTCAGTATAATTCTGTTATTTGTAAACTTAGGTATGGGGAAAATTTGACTTTTATTAATATCACACAAGGTGGATATACTAACTATAAAATCTATACGTATAATCAATTTAGTTTGGAAAAAGAAGATTATTACTTAAGAATTTTATACCGAATTTCAGTAACTTCACTACTTAGAACTGAATTATATATTATACAAAACGGTACCTGGATTCCTAATTCAACTTTCTTCGAGTGGCAAAATCCGAGGGAATATCATATCTTTTGTCCTCTTTACCATCCTCTCTCAGATTATTCTTTTAGTAGTGTTTTTGATGATTTAATAATTAATCATAGCCTAATTGAAGAAAATCATGAGTGGTTAGATTTAGGTTATTGGGAAATTGGTCAATTAAAATCTATTTACGGATATGGATTCATTTTGATTGATGCAGCAATTACTAGTGCAAAGAACGCATACTTTGGGATTGAAGAAACCTCAAATCAAATTAAATCAATACATTATATAGAAAAATTTATTTTTAGAGTTGAAACCATTTGGCAAAGATACGAAAATCACTTTTTTGGTTGGAAAACATTAATGAATAGGGTTTATTTCTTGGGTAACGCAATGTCGGAAACTAATCATGGTTCAGATGGTTCTTCTACAATAAATCTGATGCTTCATACTTTTTAACAGCGTTTAAAATCGGGGATCTTCTCAGTTTAAATTTTGAAGATATAACGGGGGGTAAATTAAAATTACGACTCTTCGTAAAATTTAATAATATTTACGCTTAATCATAACTTAATTCAATTAAATTAATTTTCAAGTGATCGCAAAATTCTAGGTTGGATTATACTTTTTAGTATTTTGGGAAGTGTAGGTGCTATTTTAGCCGCAGCAAGTTTCATTTTATTAAATAAAAAATTTCAAAATATATTAGTATCCATATTGATTTCTTATGCAACAGGTATACTACTTACAGTGTCTCTTTTTGGATTAATACCTGAAGCAATAGAAGGCTCAGGTGGAGAACCTCATTTCATAATGTTATTTGTATTGGGTGGGATATTATTTTTTTTTATCATTGAAAAAATAATTATATGGCGGAATTGTCAAAACGAAGTATGTGAAGTCCATAGTGCTGCAGGACCTTTAGTTTTAGTAGGAGATGCATTTCATAATTTTACTGA
>JBHLOF010000164.1:0-5941 GCA_048940805.1 Promethearchaeota archaeon | reverse complement strand
AAAAGTAAAAAAATGTTAAATTTTCTAAAAAATTATGAATTGGGAATTACAGGACTCAAATTAGCATCAATTTTACATTTTCATCCAAAAACTGTAAAAAAGTATCTTATTTATCTTGAAGAGCTTGGCTTGGTTGAGAAGAAAAAAGTTTCAGCTAAAAAAACTTTATACTTCTACAATGGTTATTAAAAACTAACCTTTTTTTTTCCGAGTATATAAACAAATCCTATATATCATCAATGTAGCGAATCTCTAAAAGTTTTTGTGTAAATCTTGCACAGATTTTTCCAGTTTCAAATATAAACCTCAAATTTTAACTTATTTTATTATTAGAAAATTTAATAGGTTAGAGTTTCACCAATTTGATTTAAATTGAACCAAGAAAATTTTGAGATTTAAGTAAATTTAATTAAAAATTTATAACCAGAATCTAAATTAAAACCTATTTAAAAGAGTTAACCAAAATGGTGTTTTGTGTTGAAGAGGAACATAAAAATAATATTGACGGTTTCTTTTGTTAGTATATTTGTAATTGGGTTTTTTCCACTTCAGATAAGAGCAGCTTCCAAGACAATAAGATGGTATAATTTTAGTTCTTATCCTAGTGATCCTAACAGTTGGAGTACTAATTACATAAAATGGATGGATCAGTATAGTTTAACACAGCAAACCACAGGAAAATTTCCAGGAAATTCTTTAGCAGTCAGCTTTCAACCAAGAAGATACGCACAGGGCGTATCCGAATATAACTTAGAATTTGGATTAGATGTACACGTAGAGACAAATATGGGAGATGATGATAAATGGCCACAACCAACAATGGATGATAGTTGTGGTTTCTATTATTATCCAGCACCTATGGCAGTTCAAGAAGTAAAAATTACAACTACATTGCTTCCACTCGAAGATATTTACTGGTGGATCTTCAAAGTTGGTAAGCAATCTCAACAACCCAAAGATAATGTAATCAAATTTAAGGGTGCTTCCCAAAATACCTTCTTAGGAACCTTTTCGTCAAAAAACGAAGAAATGTATAATTTAGTCTTAAATGGAGATTTTAGCTATGGTGATCAGATATGGACCAAATATGGGACTAGCCATGGATCCATAGAGTATAATTCAGATTATGGCTATATGTGGCATGGTTTAAAAATTGTAAATAATGATGATGGAAATATCGGTGTTAAAAACCTAAATTGTTATGATGTTTATGGCGCAAAGAAATTATATATTAATTACTGGGGTAAAAGAATATCTTCTGACACAGGAACTACTGTTGGTGTTGATTTATATGTAAAATTCACTGATGGTACATACATGTGGTTAATGCCAAATGAATTACGAATGACTCATAGGGATGGTTATTGGCATCATTATGAATATTCCTTTGAATCATCTAAAACCATCTCTTATATACGTGCATATGCGCTAAATTATGAAAAAGGAACCGCTTATTTTGATCAGATATATGTAACTGACGGGACTTGGACATTACATAAAAGAGGAAACTGGGTAACAGGAAATTATGAGAATACCTATAATGCATGGGTTCAGGAAATGGAAGCTATCGAGTCCTATAATACAGCATTAGGTGTTATTGGCAAAGCAATAAAAGTAGCAGGATTATTATCTAAATTAACTGGTATTGGGAGTTCCTTATCTACTGGACTAAGTATCGGAGGTTTTCTACTTAACGCATTAGAACAACCAGTTCCTTCATTTTCTGCAACGGGTAAAACAGATGGGAAATATTCTGTTTCAAAAAGTTTCGATCATACTTACGGTCATACTGCTAAAAATGGGCAATCTGGTTTTGTATTAGCAGGTGATGATTCAGCATTTTTAATATATGATCTTGATAGAAATGACCTAGATTCCAAAACCACTAGAACTGTAGAAATAAAGATTGAAGTTTGGTGGAGTTATGTTGGTGATTCTGATTGGTTAAATATATGCCAAGGCCTCGATGTAGCTGACTATGCATCAATAACTTTTAAAATACATTGCTCAAAATATCAATGGAGTCCACCTTCAAGTGGTGGTGGCGGTGGCGGTCGCGGTGGCGGTCCTATTTACTTTAAATAAATTTTTTTTTTTAAATTTTAATATCGCTCTTGCTATGTGGTTTTTTTGTCTTTTATTGATTAAGATCTAAGTAAGTTATATTTAATATTTGAAATTAAATGAATAATTTCACTTCCTATTCTACTCTCTCATCGATTTATAAAAATCTCCTTGATAAATCCTTCAAGAAAAGGAAAATCCTATAGTTCTATAACTTGACTTGTCTTATTATATTTATTCAGTGCTTGCATTATAGAATTGTTCTTCTGAAAATTTTCTGTAAAATTAGTTAATTTTTTTTGAGCTACATAGGTTTGACCCTTGAATAAATAACAAAAGAAGAATTCCGCTACATTTTCAATCAGAATTGTATACTGCCCGAATTTAGCACGATCCAATCCTTCTGAGAGTGCCTCACCACTAAATGTAGTGATTGCGGATAAGAATCCTCCAAAAAGCTCATCCTCAACCTTTACATCATCAGAAAATGGATAAGAAAATAAAAGAATCCCACTCGTAGTTATTATTAAAAGCAACACAGGCTCTTCATTTTCTAGGTCAGGAGCATCAAGTACCCCTCTTCCTTGCAAACGTTCAAGTACATCATCAATAGACGCTAACTTCAGACGTTCTGCCACCGATGTTTGGGTTTTCTTAAAAGATTCCCAAAGTTTTAATTCTTCTAATAACTTGTCATGCTCCCTCGAGATCGCCTTCGCCAATAGTTGGAGACCATTTTCATCTGCGATTTTTTGTGCTTCAGCTAATAATTTTCTCGCTTTCACCATATTTATCTGAAGGAGAGCTAATTTTGCCTGAAAGAGTTTTCCGTTGGCTAGTAAATAATATGAATTTGTTTTTCGGGCATTTTGTAATAAGAGATTGAGAAGTGGATGAATATCATCCAATATTTCCATCTGATTGGTGAACTGAAATTCTTGGAAATATATGTCACATAAATGAATTAACGCTTCGGATTCGGGAGGAAGACCTCTGCCTTCTTCTATAAGATATTTTAAAATATGTTCTGCTTCGGTACGATCACGCATTCTACTACTTGATTTCAATATTAGAGCATTAGTTAACTGATAAAAGAAATTTATATTAGGATTAGACTCATGTTTATCCTTAAGGAGTTTAAATTCGTGGAAATAACGCTGCACTTCATCATTTTCTTTTTTGAGGAGAAAATTGCGTATGATATAATAGTATATAGTAGCTATCCAATATCCTTCTTCAAATTTTTTAAAAATTTCAAGACTATTTATCAGATATTCTAACGCACGATCAAAATCTCCTTTTTCATAATATACTAATCCCATAAGACGGTAAACCTCTGCTTTTCTAAAAAAAGGAATGTGATATTTTGACTTCGGAATTAAAGGTATGGCTTTTTCGCAACATGCTAGTGCGAGATTAAGTTCTCCTTTGAAGCCATGGTCCCAACCCTTGATATTCAAAATTCTTGGAATATTAAATGAAAGAGGATCATTTTTTTTATAATATGCTAGACATTTATCAGCATATTCTAAGCTCTGGTCATATTTACCAAGAGTAAAGTACCTCACGCTATAAATACCATTTATATCCGCTTCTAATTGTGGATAAGTTAATAAATCTTCCTGAGGAATTGATTTAAAAAGGCTAACAATAAGTTCATAATTCTTAAGAACTTCATCCCATCTACCAATTATTGTAAAGATCATTCCTTTGACATGAAGCGCATCAAAGGAAAAGATAGCTTTATTAAATTCTTGGCTCGTTTGGTAGAGGACGTCAGCTGTCTGAAGTGCTAATTCAAATTTTCCAAGCCAATAAAAGAGATAACTTCTAATCCCGTTAATATTTAGTCTCTCTTCAAGTGTTAAAGCTTCTTTCCGCTCCAAGTCATTCAAATATTCAATTGCTTCTTCATATTCTCCATTATCAATTAAACCTTTTGCTTTATTTATTTTCTCAGAAGATAGATAAATCATTGGTGTCGCAATTTATTTTCATTAAATTTAAAAAAAGGGAAGTAGCTTTTCCTTAAAAGCATTTGCACTATAATTACGATTTTAAGACTTTATGTCATTTCAAAGGAATTTTCATTGAAATCAGACACGAATTTACCTTTCCTTCAGTTGAATTTGCTAACTAGATGAAAAATGGTAAGCATGTGGTAAATCCTGTAAGAATTCCTGTAGCAACGCCCCCAATGAGCAGACCAAAGGCCATTTTTGGATTATAAGTGACTCTATTAACTAAATACCACACACTTATCATAATGTCTACAATCGCTCCAAAAGAGGCTAACGCTACACAATAATATATTGTTTTCTCATGCGGAAATATAGCAGCGTTTATATCCATAATTCTATTCATCATAAATGGATCAAGGTCTCCATTAAAATCAAGAAAATTAAAGATCAAACGGTCTGGCAACGGCTCCAGGATAAAAATTAAGAAATAGATAAACCAATTAAATAAAATACCAAACGCTAATACTATGTATAAAGACCCTAGTATCAGTCTTGGCTTATATAATGAGTCATGATTGTCTTCCTCCTTGCTATCATTCTTAAATCTTGGCTGATTATAAATCCCTCTCAATTTCAAAAGCGTTAACGCTCCGATCATCAATAAAATAAAAGCTAATATGTATTTCATGTACCCAAAAAATAGCATCGCAAACTCGTTAAATGCTATGCACCAGTTCTCCATTCCAACTAGAAAATCCTCAAGTGGATTCTGAGGAGTACTTAATAGAAATCCAAAATTCATCAAAAGATTATTTTTATATAATTATTTAAAGTCTACAACTAATTTCTGTCATTCAGATTTCTTGCTAGTTGAGGGCATCTTTTAGTGCAGATCTTAGACAAAATATTTTTATACTTGTTATGTTATTTAAGAACTTAGGAATCCATATACTCATCGAGAAATCAAAATGAACTCACGTAAAACAGGTATATTGCGACCACGATGTAATAATTGTGGAAAGCGAATCTATCTAAAATATAGCCCCTATAAGAATTATCTGTTCAGTGACCCTCCCTTGTATTGCCCAAATTGTGGGGAACAATTCAGTGTTGAAAAGACAAAAAACTTAGTCGAACATGAAGAATTGATATATGGTATTTCCTTAATTATAGTCGTTATTATCATTATTGTAGTATTCGGAGTAATTATTGGAAGATAGATAGTCCCAGCAAAAATTTTTCCTCGCAATTTAAATAGTTAGAGTGAAACCTTTGATCACTATTCTTCGAATAAGTTTGTTTTTTAAAATAACAAAGAACAAATACCATTTCATCGGAGTAATGAAAATTACTCCGCTCCTTCTTTTATTTTTTAAAAAAAGAGAGAAATATGGCTAAAAACTAAGTTTGAAATTTTTCTCCACAAGTTACACAGAACTTTGCTTCTACAGGATTTTGGTGACCGCAGTTAGGACAGAATTTCAAGTTCCCAATAACTTGTGAAACTTGCTGTGTAATTTGACGAGGAATATCTATTTGCTTTTTTTCAATCGATCTCATATATCCTCCTAATCCTAATACTACTAATGGTGCGAAAATCCACCAGAGAATAAATAATGTATCTGTGTAATTCCAATCGACTGTTATATCGTAATAAATTGACCAAGATATATTGTAAATCATGTAGGAAATTTGATAAAATGAATATCCTAAGAGCATCATACCAAATAATATAACAAATTCATTTTTTCTCATGGTACACCCTCATTTTGATTATGAATAATTAATAATACTAAATCTATGCCAAATTTTAAAGGTTAAGGTATTATAAGCAGTTACCTCAGATTATGCATTATGAGACGCGAAATTTATCAAAATAAAAAAAAATAAAAAATTAAGTTTTGAATCCTATTCAA
>JBHLOF010000163.1:0-6116 GCA_048940805.1 Promethearchaeota archaeon | reverse complement strand
GGGAGATTATCAGATGTTTATGGAAGAAAAAAACTAATTTTAATCTCAATGATTATATTTGTAAGTGCTCCTTTATTTTATCTTTTTGCAATTAACATTTGGATATTGATGGTTATTCGGTTCTATCATGGCTTTTCAACAGCGATTTTTGTACCCGTCGTAACTGCGGCTATTGCAGAATTGTATCCAGAAAATAAGGGTAAATACATATCATCATTTTCTTCAATAACGCTTGTGGGTCGTTTTTTAGCACCTTTAACTGGTGGAACAATCTTATTTATCACAAATTATTATTATTATGGTGTCTATTTGGGATGTGCATGTTCAGCAACCATTGCTCTCATCCTCACATTATTCCTTTATCGAACCCGTCATCAGTACCCTGAAAAACTGCATGGATCTGATACAAGTTCAATTACTATTAAGGAATTTGGTAAAGGAATTAGGAAAGTATTAAGCCATAAAGTCGTTTTAACAACTAGTATCGTCCAAGCTAGCCAATATTTTGCATATGGGATTATCGAAGCCTACGTGATCCTATATGCAAATTCTCTTCACTTCGATCCCTTGATAATTGGATTAATCCCTGCGATTTTAACGTTGATATTAGTAGGTTTTAAACCGCTTATGGGGACAATTTCTGATAAGGTGGGGCGTCGGTTCATTATAAATACTGGCCTTCTCATAGGAGGAATAGCTTCAATAGTGATATCTTTTGTAACCAATTTTGTCTTGCTAGTCTTAATACTCTGTGCTTTTGGAGTTGGTATGGCCATGGTTATATCCTCTACAGCCGCTCATGTGTCAGATCTTTCAGAAGTAAAAGAATATGGAACATCAATTGGGATTTTAAGCACAATTATGGATATCGGACAGACTTTAGGACCAATTATAAGTGGATATATTTTAGTCGCTTTCTCATTTGTAGGTGTTTTTTGGATGGTTGGTTTTGTTCTATTAGCATCGTGTATCATGTTTATGTTTGTTTGAAATTTCCTATTTTTAAAATTAAGGCACTAATATTCACTCGCTAATTCCTCGAGAGTTCGAAGTAAATGTATCCGGTGTAAAGTTCAAGATTTCTTTTCCAAAACATTCACTTACCGTTTTAACCTTTATTATTGTATTAATGAATTAAAGAATGAAATAAAGTATTTTTTTCTAATATTTCTAAAAGCTAAATCTACGTTTATTACAAATATAGGGTACCTTCTCAATGAATTATGTAATTGTAGAATACCAAAATATGATATTATGTTTAAAATAATGATTTTAGGGGATTCTTCAGTAGATATAACTTTGAACTTCTCTTTTGTAAGGTGGTTAAATTTTAAATAATATTAAAAAAAAGAATGAATTTTATTTCAAAAGAGCTTATAGCTCAAGTGGATTTAGCTTTTAAAGTCCTTTTAGACGTTAGCTTTCTAGAAATTAATGCAATAATTATGATCAATTCAACAACAGCAATTCCACCCAGAACCAAGGGGCTTAAGAGCAAGTCAAGTATTCCATTTCCTGCTTGCCCCGTCTTGATTATTAACTCTTTACCGAAGTAGTAAATGTCCCATCCAGAGGAATGTGTCCTATTATCTATCCATGTAAAAAATGCCATTTTAGTAGTAGTAACAATAACAGTTGGATAATCTTGATCATTACCATCGGTGCATATCGCTGTTCCATCATTATCCCACAATGCTTTTCCATTAGAATCGATTTGTTGTGCATATATATCCCAATTATCATAATCTGCTGTCCTCATATCTCTCCACACAATAACTGCTCCACCATCTCCATCACCACTTATTCCTCCTGGGTATTGCATGTCTGTTACATTGCATATTAATTCACCATTAGAGGTCCATAGATTATTCCCGTTAATATCAATTCTTTGGGCAAATAAATCTCCCTGACTTGTATATCTATGATCTCGCCATGTAATGATTGCCCCTCCAGAACCATCGCTACACATATATTGCTCGGAATAATGGATGGTATATGGAGTTATTACGATTCCATTTTCAGTCCATCGTGTAACTCCACCTGAATCCACGCGTTGTGCATAAACTTTCCAATAACTTGTAGCAGTTCTATCATCCTTCCAAGTAATTATCGCACCACCATATTCATCACTTATAATTTTCGCAGTTAATTGTTCATTGCTAGCATTGCATATGACAATTCCATTTGCATTCCATTGAACATCTCCGCTCGCGTTTATTTTTTGGGCATAAATGTTATAATTTGTCGGGGAAGTTCTATTATCTTGCCATGTAATGATTGCACCCCCTGAGCCATCACTGCAGATTTCAGGATTTCTATGCGTGCTACCCAAGCCTACACTACATACAACCGTTCCATTATTATCCCATTTTGGATCTCCTGTTTTATCTATTCTTTGAGCGTAAATTTCATATACGCCATAGGGAAGATTTCTATCATCATGCCAAGTAATTATTGCACCTCCATCATTATCTGAACAAATCTTTGGCCTTATTTGAGGTCCTGTTGCGTTACATACAATAACTGGAGAATTACCCCAAAGGCTGGTACCATTTGAAGCAATTCTTTGTGCAAGAATATCATAAGAACCACTGATATAGATTTCCCAAACTATAATTGCACCTCCAAAACCATCGCTAATAATTTGAGGATCATCTTCATCATCGATATTGCTGCTTATATTTATTCCATTTAAGGCCCACATCATTCTACCCGCTTCATCAATGTGTTGAGCATAAATGTCCCGATTTCCATTCCGCTCATCGCCCCATATAATAATTGCCCCACCAAATCCATCACTACATGCTTGTGGAATGCCTACTATTCTACCTTGATCTCCTTCTGCAGAGCACAGAGCAAAACCATCATCCCCTCCGGATTGATGTAAATTGGAATTTATTAAAGTATTTGCCATTTCACCCCGAGAATTAAATCCAGTTCCATTCACATTTACTATAGAAATAAAAGCAAGTGTCAGAATAAAGACTACAACAATTTTGAGTACCTTTTTACTTAATACCATTAACCAATACCTCTTTTATCTAAACTAATAGTAATCAATTAATAAAAGAATTTCTTTAAAAGTTTAATTACTAAAAACAAAGTTTTTATCTATCCTAAAAATTTCGTGAAACGGTTAATATTCTTTAAATTTTCATATTAAATACATGATTACAATAAATATGAGAAGAGATTGCTACAATTACAATAAATTATTGTAATGTTTGTTTAAAATACAGTAATCTATTATCCTCAGAAGTTGAAAGTTGGAAAATTTAGTATTCCAATAATCCTGATCAGGATAAATTATTATGTATAACTTATCAAAATAATTTAATTCAAATCGAGATACGAAAATAACTCAAATTTGTAGAATCAATGAAATAAAAATATTGTTAAGTTAAAGTTATTACCACTTGTCCCTTCTTCTGCCCTGATTCGACATACCTGTGAGCTTCAGCAATCTGTTCCAATGGATATCGTTTATCTATGACTGCTCTTAACTTTCCCGCTTCAATAAGCTCCCTGAGGAAAATCAGATTTTCAGCTTTCTCTTCTACGAGCCCACTTATTGCTTTCTTATTGAATGCTATTCTAAAAGCCCGTCCCAACCCAAAGGTCGTAAAAACATAGAATCCTTCTTTCTTTAGCGATCTTTTGCTAGCTGAAAACGGACTCTTGCCTATCGTGTCGAAAATAATGTCGTAAATCTCATCACTTTTTGTAAAATCCTCTTTGGTATAATCAATTACCTTATCAGCTCCCAGAGATCTTACCAATTCTATTTTTGGGGTGCTACATACACCAGTTACTTCTGTACCATAGTACTTGGCAAGCTGGACCGCAAAGGTACCTACTCCTCCAGACGCGCCAAAGATAAGGACTTTTTGTCCGCTCTGGATTTTTCCCTTTCTTAGGAAATACAATGCGGTTAATCCCCCATAAGGGATGGCAGCTGCTTCTTCATATGTCATATTGGTTGGTTTTTTTGCTAGTGCTCCGTCTTCAGGCATACATAGGTACTCGGCATTACCCCCTAAATTCACCCCGTTGAATCCAAAAACCTCGTCACCTCTTTTGAATAGATTTACATCTTTACCTACGGATTCAATTTCCCCAGCAAACTCTGTTCCAAGTATAGGTCTCTTTGGTTTTCTGAATCCAGATGACAATCTTACGAAGAATCCAAATCCAGGGGGACCTTTACAAGCTCGTCCCCAACAGTCGTATAAAGTTACTGTTGTCGCGTATATTCTTATCAGCACTTCATTATCCTTGGGAGTTGGTTTTTCTACCTCCTTGACCTGAAGAACCTCCGGAAGTCCGTATTTTGTATATACTGCCGCTTTCATGAAATTATCATGCCCAGAATCTGCTACATCCTCGTTTTTTATTTTATTTTGTGTAATCTTTTATCACCTTTCTCAATTCTAATAAGTATTGGAGCTTTAATAAGAGCATGTTTATGAAACAATGAAAAAAATTAGTTACATCCTTTTCTTTATTTTTTTAGGATTAAGGTTTTTTTAAGTCAAGGGTAAGGCAAAATACATGCTATAAATCCATTATCTCCTAGACAATCGTTAATATTGAGCTTCTCGTATTGCTCGAGTAAATTCTTCGATATCCCCAGTTTTTTACACGAGGGATGATTTGTGTCTTATTTAATCTAACAGTGTCTAACTAATTGTATAAAGATTGGCTAAAAGGGATGAATCGAGATTATCCTGATGTTATTGTGATTAGGATTGATCGTGAAACGGTTATATTTTATAGTTTCAATTTTGTAAATACTTAAATACGTTTTTTTTAATTAGTATTGTAATTATAGTCTTCTTTTTATCAATATTTTAATGATATTAGAAATGAAAAAAAAAGGGTTTATCCTTATCGGATTAATATTTTCTATAATTTTTTTTTATACTCCAATAGTATTTGCTGACGATAGTTATGAAGAAAATGATATCCCAGCTAATGCAGCCGAAATAATGAAGGGTGATTTTTCAAATCTTACTTGGGCTGATGATGATTGGTATAAAGTCTATGTATATGAAAACTATACTTTTGAAGTAACTATTCGTTTCAACAATAGTGATGCTAATTTACAATTATTACTTTTTAATAGCACTCTCTTTGAGCTGAATAATTCACAAACAACAAATGATATTGAGAGTGCTTCTATTATTGCATCACATACGGGTTTTTACCTAATATTAGTTACATGTTCAAATGGTTCGACACAATATGATATGGAAATGGATGTTTATTTACCAAGTCCAAATGGAACAGAAGAGAATTTTTTTCTAAAATATAAAGATGAGATTATTTCCTTTTTTATAGGATTTAGTTCGGCCATATTATTAGTTGTTGTTATAAAACTTGTGAGAAGAAAGAAATAAAATTCTTGATGAGAGTGTTAACTTCTATTAATAATGTTTGCTAACAAAGTCTTAAAAATGTGAACCCTAACATAATTTCGATTTAAAAATTATTTTTAGTGAATATATTATTGTAACTATTGATTAACTATGAAATACTTGTATAAAAATGAGGACGATTTTACCGTAGAAAGAAAACTTGGTCATACTTGGTATTACTGCAAAACTCTTAAAGATGCAATTGAGAAATATGCACTTTCAGAAACTCCTGATTACGATGAACTCGAGAGGATTATTAAAAGAATAGATATATATATGGGAAGTAGCAGATATTTGGGCGCATTAGGAACCCCCATTTATTGCACTTCTGGTTATGCCTCTGATATAATGCTTATCAGAACTGCGCTATTAAACGTAGACCGGAAAAAAATGTCAAATGAACAGATACAAAAGTTCTATAAAAACCAAATTAGAAGGATCGATAAAGCATATGAAGATTATCAATCTGATCTCCGGACTTCATAATTAGATAATCAAGTTTAAAGGAGGATTTAAAACAACAAGTTATTGAAGATGTTATATATGAGTGAAAAGTGGCTAATTTATCTGAAGGATATAAAAGGTGGCTATCACAAGTATTATTTTGTTCAAGTTAAACCTAAAAATTTTACATTTTAGTAAAATTTATATTTTCAATATGATTAATATTTTTAATTCAATAATAGTAAATCCAATTTA
>JBHLOF010000059.1:19550-26710 GCA_048940805.1 Promethearchaeota archaeon | reverse complement strand
AATCGAGAATTAGAAGAAAAATTAAATAATATCTAATTTTTATTAATCTTTAACATTAATGAGTTTGATAGAATTGGAACAAATAGCTACTTCAAAAACATTTCGTAGTTATATGTATTTTTGGTTTGGGCAATTATTTTCGTTATTAGGATCGTTAGTTGTTTTTTTTGTAATATCCGTGTGGATTACCGATGAAACAAGAAGTCCATTAATGTTATCATTGGCAAGTTTCATTAATCTGGTTCCTCTTCTTATTTTAACTCCTTTTGCGGGAGTAATTTCCGATAGGCTCAATCGGAAATTGATAATCTTGGTTTCTGATTCATTACAAGCTTATTTGACAGTTATTTTAACAATATTTTTCCTCATGGATTCGGCAGAAATTTGGATTGTATTTATAATTCTTGGCCTTCGAAGTATATGTCAAGCTTTTCATAATCCAACAGTTATGGCTATACTACCATCTATGGTTCCACAAGATAAGCTAGGAAGAGTAAATGGTATTCGATACCTATTTTTAGGCATTATACAATTTATCGGGCCTGCTGTAGGTGCAACACTGTTATTTCTCTTGCCAATAAAATTTATTTTATGGATCGATGTAATTACTTTTTTTATTGCATTAGGCCCTCTCTTAGTATTAAAATTGCCCTCACTTCAAAATAATAAGGATCTTATTGAAAAAAATTCATTTAGTAAAGAATTTAAAGAAGGGATTAGAGTAATGAAGAATGTACCGGGACTTCTAATTATTATGGTACTTGCGATGCTACTTTCTATGTTAACTCAACCTTTAATGACTCTCGGTCCATTTTTTATTAAAATTATACACGGTGGAAATAATTTCGTTTTAGCTATCATCCAAATGATATGGCAAGGGGGGATGATATTAGGTGCATTACTTCCTTTTTTTAAGAAGCAATGGAAAAATAAGATGAGAGTATTATTCATCGGAATGACAATAATAAACGTAGGTTATATAATACATGCACTTGCACCAATCGGATATTTTCCTATAATAGGTTTAGGGGCATTTATAATGGGTTTCATTATGCCTATAGTTAATATCATTGTAATGACTGTTGTTCAAACTACAGTCCCTCATGAAAAAATGGGGAGAGTTTCTTCTATCCTTAGCATGTTAATGACGGTTGCTTCTCCTTTAGGAGCAATTTTTGCAGGACCTTTAAGTCAAATTATTGGTGTTCCAATTTTATACTTATATTGTGCAACAACCGGAATGGCTATCACACTTTTGACTTATTATTTCACGGGAATTCGACATGTTAATTATAATGTAGAGATTCAAAAAGCTATTGAGGATTAGGGTATAAAATCTCAAATTTAGCCTATTTAAAAATCATTTTATCCCAAATCATCACTAATTATGGCAATTCAATAAATATTGAAAAAATAGATGAAAAAAAGTAAAAAAGTATTTATTCTTCAATGTTTACTTACTTGTTTTTGTAGAAGTTTAACCAATGATTTACTGTCATTGTTCTTCGACCCTCATCTGGTTCTCCGAATGTGTCAGGTATATTAATTTTTTTAGGCGGTATTTCCTCTTTTATCGCTTCTTTAACATTTTCCCTAAATTCATGATAAAATTGGATGTGCCGATCTAATGAACCTGCACCTTTCATTATTGGTCCATGTCCAGGTATATAAATATCAGCCTTAATATCTTGCATTTTCTTTAAGGCTTCAATTATGAGGTCGGGATTACAAGTAGGGTCTCCTGCGTATGGAAAAGAATTTTCAAAGATTAAATCCCCTGCAAACACTACTTTTTCATGAGGGAAGGAGACAAAACTCGAACCAGCAGTATGACCTCCTGTATGGAAGATTTCAATATGTAAATCATCATCCTGGATAATTAACTTATCTGTAAATAGAAGACTAGGAACAATATACTCTATACCCTCACCTATGGGTCCTTCTTTTGCCAAGTCCTTTATGAAAACTTGATAACGAGATTTTGTTTCATCATTTAACATAACTTTTGACGTCATTTCACTGCTAAGAATAGGAATATCTTTAAACACCTTTAACCCAAAGATATGATCACCATGATAGTGCGTCAGGACAAGATATTTAACTGGAACGCCAAATTGGTTCTCCAAATTCTTCCTTAATAATTCTCCCGTTTTCACATACATGGTACTATCAATGGCAACGCAAAAATTACGTAAAGATAATCCTCCCGCGTTTCCTCTTCCCTCTCCAGTAGTATTAGCAACTGTTAGAGGAGAAATTGATTCCAAATCATATGTAAATTCCATAATATTTCACATTATTTTTTTAAGTAAAATAAAGAGTGATTCTTTATATGTAATTTAGATCTTTCTGAAACATTAGAAAAAAAAGAATAGGGTCAAATACGGTCTTTGATCCAATTCTGAATATCTTTGCTTTTTTTAGGGAAAAGTTCCTTGATCACATTTAAAGCTGTTCTTTTTACTTCTACATTATCTTCCGAAAGAATACAACTCTCGAGAGTGTTGAAAGCATCAGCATTTCTCAAATTCAACACTTTAAAAGCCATAATGCTATTTATCCTAACTTCAAAATCATCATTAACATCTAAAAAGTAAGTTAAAAGTTCCGTGGCTTCCTTCTCATCCATTTTTTTTGTGGTTACATACTCATAAATCTTAGCTACAGAAAGATCTTTGTCCATAAAGTCTAGAGCATCTTGATATATTATCTGGGTAGGATGTATGGAATCTCCCATTGAGGATTTTCCCCTTAAATCAAACGCGCATTCATGATTTTCAGGTAATCGATGTTTTCCACAAAAAACCATTCCACAAAAACTACACCTATATGGAATCTTTTCCAATAAAGCTTTACAAAAATAGCAATTCGTCAAAGTTAACGATATTAATTTGGCTGTTTATCCTAAGTATAAATTCAGTTTTACTGATTTAAACTCTTTCGATTAATTATAGTTTATGTTCAAGTCTATTAATTATATCATTTTGAATTGGGGTTCCTAAGTCTACAAATGTAGCATTATATCCACCAACCTTTACGATTAAATCAGTATAATTCTCAGGATGAGTTTGAGCATCTTTAAGTATTTCAGTTGATACTACCGTGGGTTGCAGCTGAGCTCCTCCTAATTTGAAGTAGGATTTGAGTAAATGATAAAATTTCTCTATATGTTCTTCGGTTGAAAAATTCTGATTCGGTATTCTAACATTAACAGCAACGCCATTAATTGCAAGATTATAGTTCAATTTTGCTATAGAATTTAGAGCAGCAGTAAGACCGTTCACTTCTTTACCATTTACGGGAGAAAGACTATTGGATAATGGTTGAGCAGCTTTCCTCCCATCAGCTGATGCCTTGGTAAATAACCCCTCTATAACATGGATGCCCATGGAATATGCTCCAGGATTATATCGACCCCCCCTAAAGCAATTATGTTTTATGACTTCAGAACAGAATAAATCCCAAAGGTCGACAGCAAATTGATCTATTTCCTCCTTATCGTTTCCCCACTTACTATATTTGTTTAATAATTTTTGTCTTAGTTCTTCTCTCTCACTGAAATTTGAGTTCAAAGCTTCTAAAAGCTCTTGGAGTGTTAAATTCTTTTCTTCATAAACTATTTTCTTTATATTAAATAGTGAATCTACCAGAGTGGCAAAACCATAAGCTGTAATTGATGAAAAGTTATATTTTGCTCCTCCTGAGGTGTAATCTTCACCCTTTTCCATGCAACCATCAATTAAGGCAGACACAAATGGTTGGGGCATATATTTAATGGTTTCCTCATCCCCAATTTTCGCTATTTGAACACATTTCAGTATATTATACTGCAGTTGTTTAGTAAAAGCACTATAAAATTCTTCATAAGTTGTGAAATTCTTAGGATCTCCAGTTTCCAAACCTCCCATTTGTTGCGTTAAATTGCAATAACCATTATTTAATGTGAGTTCAAGAACTCCTGGAAGATTTATGAACATTCTGCCAGTAGCAGCAAAGGTATTCCCCTGACCCGTGGGTTCTACACATCCAATTATAGCATAATTACGTGCATCTTCGGCAGAATATCCCCCCTCTATCAATGCCGGAATGATGACATCGTCATTGTAAAACGCAATCCCAGAAGTGCTTTGAAAAGTATTTAGAGCCTCTTTAAAAAATTGTTCAGGAGTTTTTTCATGGATTCTGATCGAGAGATCTGTGGTAAAAGCTTTAAGGTTCTTATATGCTTCTAAGAAGAGATAAGAAATTTCATTTGTAGCATCAAATCCTTCATTATCTACTCCTGATATAGTTATTGTTTGGGTATTTTGCCCTAGAGCATTAGCTACTGTAGTATAATCCGTTGGTAAAAGAGTAACATTCCAAGTAAGTTTCAAATTTAATTCCTCAATCAATTCTAACGCAAAATCTTTAGTAATAATTTTAGCTCCAATATCTTTAGCATAATAAGGCCATAATATTTGATCTAACCGACCTAAAGCAACGACACTTCTCTGATAAATAATATTAATAATGTTTTGAGTAAAATAGATGAATTGGATTGCTTCATAAAAGGACTCTGGGACGGAGTAAGTAAATTTTTCCATCATCATTCCTATATTCTGAAGTTCAGTATTCCTATGACTATCCTTTACATTGGACGCTTTTTCATAGGCGAGTTCAGAGTATCTTTTTGAAAATTGAATTGCAGAACCAAATATAATTTTTATTGCTTCATAGAAATTGAATTTCTCTTCGTAGTCATAATTTTTCTTTATTAACCTAGATTGAAAAGACTCTGCTTCTTTTATGATTCCTGCGTAACCCAATTTTAAGAGTTTTTCGTATCCAATGCAAATATGACCTTCATTAGTTCCGTTTGCGATAGCGATATTTGGAGCTGCCAGGGCAATCCTATCAGTTCCAGTAACTAATTTCTCATCTAAAACTCGTTGAGGAATAATATAACTATTAAGAGCTTTTCCTTTCCAGAAAGGAATTAGTTGTAGAAGCTCTTCTACTTCATTATCTTCCATAAAAAAAGGCTGCAGTGGTCTTCTACTATATTTTCTGATACCAGAACGTTTACTCAAAGTACCATCATATGAATATAAATCTAAGTTTATTTTTTCCCCTAAATTTTTGCTGGTCTCATTACCGACAAGTAATTCATCTTCCCTTATAAAAATCGTCATATTCTTTAAAGTATGAGCTATTGCCTTGGCTCTTTTAATTATCTCAGGGTCATTTGGAAACTTTTTATAAATTTCTGTGAAATACCTCGCACGCTCAATACATAATTCATATTTGCTCGAAAGTAGATTCTTCTTTAGTCTCTCAGTTCTTTTCAAACCGCTGTCTAATATCAAAAATATTCATTCCTTTCTATTTTATCGTATAAATTTACTACTAAATTCTTAAATTAAATAATTCTAAAAAAGACTCGCATATAAAAGAATACATAGGAGTGCATAATTAATAGATAAATTAAAGAACTATTATAACTCCCATCAGGAAAATAAATTTAATTAAATGAATAAATACCATTAATCACAACCATCCAAAACTTCATATTTCATTGGCATTTTTACAGAAAATATAACTTTTAATAAAAATAAAAATAAGATTACTAATAATAAGGAGGGAAGACTAAATGGAAGAGGTTAAAAAGAAACCAAAATTAAAGCGACGAGTTTCCTTATTTGCCCTTACCGTTTATGGTGTTGGCAACGTTTTAGGTGCAGGTATATATTCACTCATCGGAGAAGTAGTAGGTATAACCGGGAATTTTTCATGGTTAGCCTTCATATTTGCATCTATAACTGGTGCGTTAACAGGATTATCATATGCCGAACTCTCTGCTATGTATCCTAAGAGTGCAGCTGAATTTGTTTATACAGAAGAGGCATTTAAGAAGAGAATCTTATCGTTCATTTTAGGATGGATTATTATCTTTTCTGGAATACTCTCTGCCGCAACGGTTGCCTTAGCTTTTGGTGGCTATGTTTCTGGATTAATCGGAATTCCTTCCATATTTGTGACCATAATTTTCGCGGTTATCCTCGTGTTAATTCTTAGCGGAGTAAATCTAATAGGAATTAAAACATCAACTCGGACAAATATAATTTTTACTCTAATCGAAGCTTCAGGATTAATTATTATAATTGTTATTGGAATACCTCTTTTCGGTAGAGTCAACTATTTCGCCCTCCCGCCCGCATCAACTTTTGGAGCAATGTTTTCTTCAGTCGCCTTAATCTTCTTTGCATATATTGGTTTTGAGGATATTGCAAATATTGCAGAAGAAGTAAAGGAACCACATAAAAACCTGCCTAGAGCAATAATCTATTCGATCATTATTACTACTATTATCTATTGTCTTACCTCAATTTCTGTGGTAAGCATTTTACCTTATAGCACAATCGCTGCATCAGATGCACCGTTAAATGCTGTGGCTACACAAGTTCTAGGTCCTATTGGGGGAATAGTTATGTCTTCAATAGCCCTATTTGCCACAGCAAACACAGTTCTCATTATGTTAATAGTTACCTCTCGAATGATGTATGGGATGGCTCGAGATAAAGCGTTACCAGAAGGACTAAGTAAAATTTCACCAAAATTTAGAACCCCATATATTGCTGTAATTATAACTTCATGCTTTACGCTTATTCCAATACTATTTGGCGACATATCTTTAGTTGCTCACGCAACTGTATTCGGTGTTCTTATTAATTTTATATTGGTTAATATAAGTTTAATCGCACTGAGGAAATCAAAACCAGATATGGAAAGACCATTTAAATTAAAACCGAGTATTAAATGGGTGCCAATATTAGCTTTGTTAGGTGCTATTATCTGTATTGCATTATTGTTCACTTTTAATTGGCTCGTAATTCTTATCCAAGTTATTATAGTAGGTTGCGGTATTATTCTCTTCTATGCCATGAAGTCAAAAATAGAAACAAAAACTATTTCGCAATATTAGTATTCTTCCAAATCATTAAGAGCACGATATCCAACAATTTCATCTCTTAAAAAGATGCTAAAAGGAAGAGGATCTTCAAGATCTTTATATGGACTCAAGATTCTTAGTAATGTGTCATGTTCAGGCTTCGAAAAAATTCTCTTAAATTCTTCCCCAACACCCTCAAAATATTGATATTGCTGTAGAACAAAATTAC
>JBHLOF010000059.1:0-19450 GCA_048940805.1 Promethearchaeota archaeon | reverse complement strand
TATCTTATCGCTTAATTCATTAATAGTATATTTTCTTCCAACATTGGGCTGCAAGAGATATTTATTATGGCAAAATGTGCACTTAAAATTACACCCTACAGTGAATAATACCATAGCTGATTTATGTGGAATATCTTTTGTGGAAATATCGAGGATTCCCCCTATTTTCATAAATTAATCTTAATACTCCTTTTTAATCAGTGATTCAACTTGATAACGTGGTAAATTAAATGGTCCTCGTGATTCTAGTTTAAGTGATGTTAATGCAGCAGCAAATCTTAATGAATCCTCAGGAGGATTAGAAATTCTGGATCCTAAATAACTAATGAATGCGGTATCACCTCTCCCAGTTCTTCCCAGAGAGGATTTATTCTTCCATGGGAAAAAGTGAGAGAAATCAGCACCATAAACAGAAATTCCATCCTGGTGGGTAATTAACACCTCTCTCGGACCAAATTCAAGCAATTTAGAAGCTGCGCTTGAAATCTTCATCTCATTTGTTAATACATTAGCCTCAGTTTGATCCACTTTCAACACATTAATACCTGAGATGATCTCTTTTTGTTCCTTTAGAGTTAAAGCTGAATAATATACCTTCCTTTCATTTCTAAACCTAATAAAGCCTTGGATATCCAAGCATAAATTGTCAGGATATACTGTTTTAAGATACTTCAATAATTTTGAATTCACTTCTCCTGCAACAATTGACCCGATAACGAAAAATTTTGTATTTATCTTGTTAATTTCCTCTTTCTTAAACAATCCAGCGAAACCAAGCGGTTTATAGCTCCTAAATTCCATATTATCTGAAGAATAGATATTTTTAAGCCCCGAAGTTTCAGTAGAAGGATAAACATAGTAATTAATTCCGTTTTTTTTAAATATGGTTAAAAATTTGAAATCTTCTTCTTTTAACTTTGTAATTATAGTAATCTTTAGTCCCATATGGCTTCCTGCGATACCTCCATAATAAACGGCTCCACCTAAGCTAATATAACTTCTATGATCTACTTCGATAATATCCTTAGCGAGGTGGCCTAAAATTACTATATCTACAGAATCTTCAGTCATATGTATAATTAATAAAACAGACTAGTAATTAAGAAATTATCGATAATAATTAAAGAAATATAAAAAAAAGGGTAATAATTGGATTTTTTATTATGAAGAGTTTCCTATTTTCCCTTCAATAAAGGTTTCTAATATATTTTCTTTTATTTTAGAGAATTCCAAGGTTGGAATCATTATTTTTTTATCGCTTTTTAAAAAACTTTTAATGAGAACTGAACTAATATGTAAGCTTTTGGAATCACCTCTATTAATTTGTTCATTTATTATTTCTTTCTTCATCACAATTTAAAAGGAAAAACTTCTATTTAAACTTTTCCCACACATTTCCCACGCTATTAGTATGCAGTAAATAACATCAAGCTCCCACTTAATAAGAAGACAAACCGAATTAATAAACATTGTTCATAAATATATATTAAAAATTAAAGAATTATATAATTAAATTAACTATTCGGGAATCCTAAACTGAAAATAATTTAGAGTTTCATGGTTTATTTACAAAAGTAGAAAAAAAAAGATTAAACCTAAATTTTATCGTCGTTTATTCTGGAAAACTTTGAATCACCAAATGGCAATATTGAATACTATTTGTATCAACAGTAGAACGTATAAACATCGATATATTGTGAGTTCCAACCGACCATCCTTCACTAAAATAATCGAGTGAAACGGAATGAAAATAAATTGAATAATTTCCATACATTGTTCCTACTCGAATATTGGGATTACTTATTAGAAGTTCGTCAAGATAATAATATATTGTTACATCTGATCTTCCCAAAATATTTCCTATTGTAGCAGCATGACACGTAAATGAAAGCAAAATTGATGAAGCAGTTGATAAATCAATGCTAATAGACATATTTGGGATAGTCATATAGGTATTTATTAAGTTTACATCAAAGATACCTTCATAATATCGGTGCCAAATGTTTTGTGGTGTCATTCCAACTAATTGCGCTTTAATAGTATTTTGATTATTCCACACAATGAAAGAAAATCCTAAACCACTCGCTCCCAAAAGTATTCCTATTATTCCTAAGACAACTCCACCTTTTCCCATTATAATCTTCTCTTTAATTTTTTTCTTTTCCTTATAAAATTTGTTGGATAATAATGGGAGATTAAGAATTATAAATTTTAAACATTTATATTCAATTTAAATCCATTCTGCAATGATCACTTCCAGACAAAATATTAAAATGAATTGTTACAGCCGTTAAAACATAAAAATGCTGAGATCAAAGGTTTTTTAAGTGGTTTTTAATTTTCAATTACAATTTAGTATAATATTACTTACACATTAACAATTTAATTAGGTATAGGAGATAAGCTATAAATGATATTTGAGGATTTAATTGGGCTGCTTAAGAAGAAGGGGTTTAAGGATACGCTCTATGTGCTTACTAAAAATAACAATAAATTAGATAAGCATGCTTTTTACAATGAGCTAAATAAGTTTTCTTACTATAACTCATTCTTTCGCGTTAAGGATGATCTTATTCGAAAAGGTCTCATTGAGATTGAAAATAGTAATAAGATTAAATATATTAAATTAACTGAAAAAGGGTTAGAGGTTTACAATAAATTAAGCGAGATTAACAAACTCGTTAAAAAATAACCCATTCTATTTTTACTTTTAATTCAATATTAAGTGAAACTTCTCTTGATATTAAAAAAGCTGATTGTTGGACCTATTGGCACTAATTCTTATATTTTTGGGTCATCTAAGACTAAAGAAGTTGTAATTATTGATCCTGGGGGAGATGCGAGTAGGATTATTCAATCCATTGAAGAATTAGGAGCAATACCAATCAGTATTTTAATAACACATGGGCACTTTGATCATACTGGAGGTATTGGAAGATTGAAGCAAAAATATAATATTCCGTTAATGTTTAATAGAAAAGAGTATGATTCAGGCTCATATCGTCAAAAATCTGCCGATAAATGGTTAATCGAAGGAGATACTATTTTAATTGGTGAAATAACCTTGCATGTTTTAGAAACTCCGGGACATTCTCCTGGTTCATTATGTTTCTATACAAAAGACATAAAAGAAATCAATGAGCATGAAATAGATGGGATTATTTTTGCCGGGGATTTAATCTTCCGTAGAAGTATTGGAAGGTCAGATATTGGAGGTGGTGACCCAAATGTGCTTTTCTCATCCATTAAGAATAAAATAATGCATAATCCCGAGATAACTGATAGGTTCCTTATTTTTTCGGGGCATATGGGAGATACTTCAGTGGGAGATGAAAGACGAATGAATATGTTTAGGAACTATTTTCTCTAGAGAAACAACATCTGTTATACATAGTTCTATCCAAAATACTTATCGTGAGATTTTTATAAAATAAATGAACCGTTTTTAAAAATAACAAGAAATTTAGGTAAACGAATCCTCTACTTATTGATTTTTGGTGATTTTGAAGAGATTAGTTGTTGGTTCCTATATCGTTAATACATATATCTTTGGTTCATCAAAGACTAAAGAAGTTGTAATTATAGATCCTGGTGCTGAAGCAGAAAGGATCATTAATATGGTTGATAATTTAGAAGTAACTCCAATTGCTGTTCTTGTAACTCATGGACACGGAGATCATACAAGTGCTGTGGGAGTTATAGCAAGCTATTTTGATATTCCTATCATGTTTCATAAATCAAGGCATAATTGGGGACGTTATTCCTCTGGTAGAGGTAATCGAGATTTGAAAGAGGGAGATACTATAAGCGTTGGAGAATACACTTTACATGTTTTAGAAACCCCAGGGCACTCTCCTGATTCCCTTTGTTTTTATTCTAAGGAGCCTAAAGACTTCAATGGTCAACAAATCGATGGTATAATATTTACTGGTGATTTAATATTTTGTCGTGGCATCGGAAGATCAGATTTTGGAGGAGGAAACTCAGCCCAACTGTTTGCATCTATTAAAACCAAAATAATGTATAATTCCGAACTCACAGACAATTTTCTAATATTTTCGGGGCATTCTTACTCTGGGGACGTTACCTCAGTAGGAGAAGAGAGAAATCAAAATCCTTTTCGAGAATATTTCCTTAAATAAACTTAGCAATCTTTTAAAGGTGTCATGAATCCCCCCATTGTTCTTTTTGTCAACGGTTTCATTTCTTCACATTTTTTTAGCTTAACATTTGCACCAGTGATAAACTTTCCTATCCTACCACATTCGAATTCAATCTTTTTAAGTACTTTAGAATTTACATCATTAAACATGTGAAATTTGATTAAAGGTTCTGGTTTTTCGAAGATATCCCATACACCAATTACATAACCATCCAGGAGTATAACGGTTGTTCCATTACCAGATCGATCGAAAATGAACTCATAATTATCAGGATTGACGTATCGGACTCGATCTTTATATCCCATTATATAGGGGTCGAGTCCCGGAAGGATATTGACAGTGTCCTGTTTTTTAATTTCAACAGATTCTATATCATTTTTTACAGACTTGTGTATCAGATAATCAATGTCTAAATCACCAACTTTAATTATTTCCAGTACATTAGATAGGTGCTTAAGTGAAGTTCGAACTTTTCCCTTAGTTAATCCCGTCCACCAAACGATATCTTTTTCAGATAACGGTCCGTAATTTCTAATATAATTACTAATCAAATCAGTTGTGGCCAAAGTTACATCATATTCATTGAGATTTAATTCTGGGAAGTAAGATTTAAAAGGAGCATAGAATAGACGTTTATCCTTCCAGCTACTTATTGGTTTACCTCTAATTATTAGCATTTCATCACACATGACTGAGATAACAGCATTTATATCTTTTTTAGAGGATACTGCCTTTTTGATCTCACTGGTTGACATTTCTTTCTTAGCTAGCAAGTTGATAATCTCTCTTGCTAACTCATCATACTCCTCTCTCGCAATATCGCGTAATTCTAAATATTTATTATCCCGTTTTATTGTTTGGTGTTTAATCACATTATGAACGACTGGTATCATCTCTTTTGTAAGAATAAATAAAGTCTTCCTCATACCTCTTATTCGTCCTAAACTCATCTTTTTGTATAATTCATTATCCAAATCTTCTTTTTTAAAATCTCTCATACGACTGAAAAGAGTTAGATATGGCTCAAGGATACCAGTTGCATGTAATCCGCAAAGATCGTTTACAATTTGAAGAATATTATTGATCTTAGATTGCTTTTTGAGGTGATGTTTTTCAAGTAAATAAGAATTGACTTGATCAATTTGAACTTTATCCATTTGACAAAAAGTTTAGATTTTATTTTAATATAAATTTTTAAAAACCTATAATCTATTATTATAATATTAAAAATTTAGAATTTTCTTTAAGGGGTAATGATAATTGATAAATAGGGCTGAGGTCAAAGCTATAATAAGAAGATTTGAAGAACGTGAAGGCATTAGGGGTGTAATCATATGTGATTCTAGTGGATTGCCAATTGATTCAAATATGGATATTGAACTAAGTGAAGAAGTAGCAGCATATGTAACATCACTAATAGGAAAAGGAAGACAAGTTGTTGAAGCGTTGAATGAAGGTTTATTAAATTTCATAAGGTTAGAGACGAGTAAAGGCGAGACAATGGTAGCTTTGGAAGAGAACCTTATTTTAATTATTTTAAAATAAAAGAGATTAAATGAGATTTTTTCAATATCCCTTTTTTATATAATATTTGATAAATTTAAATTGCTTAAACGATATATTTAAACTAATAATTATTTAAGTTAATTTCTTAACCAAATTCAGAATTCATACTTATTGAAATTATTTTATAAGGATTTTCTATTATGGTAGATAAAAAAGTTCTCGAACAGAAATTGGCAGAATTGATGGATATTGTTCCAGAATGCGAAGGATTAATCGCTGCTGATTCAAATGGAAAGGTTATAATTGGACAGACCATTACAGAAATGGATCACGGAAAGATCGCTAAAGCTTGTGCCGCCATCATCAAGGATTCAAATACTCTGGGTAAAGACACGGGAAAAGGTGGATTAAAAACAACTACAATTGAATTAGAAGATGGATTTGCTGTGTTAGTTGGCTCTGAAACGAACACACTAATTGCCTTAGCTGGTTCGGATGGGAGAAGTTCTCTTGCTTTATTAAAAAGAAATTTAATTTCAATATCAAACCTATAACTCTTTCAATCCCTTTTTTTTAAAACTAGGAAATAGGCTGAGAATATTATTTAGATTTTTTCTTCTTTTGTTTGTCAGCTAAACCTCTTTCTTCTAGCAAAGAATCTAAGTCTGTTGTCTTTTTCGGTCTAACTTCTTTTTGTTCTACTTTTTTCTTTGAAACCTTCTTTTCTGGAGTGGGTTTCTTAAGATCTGATACCATTACATATTTTCCTTTTCTGGGTCTTCTCTCTGGTATCTCTACTGGCTCTTCTATTCGTTTCCTTACTCTCCTAGCATAAAGTGCTGCAACTAACCAAATAATTACAAAGACCGTTATCATGATAAACATAAAAAGCTCAACGAAATAATCTATAATTGGGGGATCAAATATATTCATAGTAGATTCCTTGAAAAATGTGATATTTTCACCTGTTATAACATTTTGCCCCGTAATTGTAAAATTTATTTTAAGCTGACTGATGTCTGTAATAGTGATTTCAATGACAATATCCGTTTTATCTCCAGGAGAGAGCCAATCTAATTCGACGTAATTTACTTCTGCAATTGAAAATGATAACCCGTTTTCTATATTTATTGTAATTCCAAAAAGCTTAAGGTTGGAATCACCAACATTCGTTAAAGTATAGGTTATAGTTGTTAATCTATTTCTATAAATAAGTACATCATCCTGGCTAACCATTATAGATACACTGTTTTTTTCATGGATAGTACTAATAGTAACATTTTGTGAAATCCCGTTAATAATGTCACCAGCCCAAGATAATCTTAATAATAAATCTCCCTCGAAATCGATCACTAGGGTATCAATAATAAATGTTGCATAACCAAAGGCATCTGTAATTTCCGTGTCAATCTCTGTCCATGAACCTGAATTATAATATTCACAGCTAATATTTTTATTTGGTAGTTCATCCCCAAATTCAGTTGCTAATGTCGAACTAAAATTAATTATCTGTCCTTTTATAGGAGTGTTTGGATTAATGGTGATATTTGTAAATTTACTATTTAGTTTGATAGAAAAAACCTTATTAAATTGTCGATAACTGCTGACAAAATTTGTATCAATAATATTAACTAAAAACGATGAATTTTCTGGGAAGTAAAGGCATTCATCCCTTTCAAATTCATATAAAATACTTTTACTTGTTATTTCCTCAGCAATCGTTAACCCTAAAATATAACCATCATAATTACCACTCGTTTGATTACTCATAAGAGAAAGATTAGGGCTCTTATAAGTTCCAACCATAATATCATCAATATATAATGTAATTATCGTTTTTGCACCGCCTAATCTAATAGGGGCGTTAACACCAAGCCAAGTTTTTGACACAATATCCAAATTTGGTATAATTAGATTTAAATCAAATTCATAGTTATCATCTGGATGCCCAGAAAAGTTTAAAGTAACAGTATTTGAAGTGTTTTCAGCGATAATCCAGTCCTCATTAAGGTATGAAACCAATTTTGTATCAATTTTCACATCAACAGGAATAAACGGATGGGTGTTTTGAATAGCCGTCTTTATATTAACAATTTCATTTGGATTTAAAATATCTTCACTCTGCAATAACGATTTCACCAAAAGAGATAGGTCTTCTCCACCTAAATTATAAGAAAATTCCTGATTAATGTCTGTATTATTAACCGCATAAAAGTTCGGAGTGGGAATACCTGTAGTATCGTTGATGGAGGCAATGAGCATACTATAATTCTGAAACACCTTATTATTTAATTCCCCAACAAGAAAATTGGTTCCTAAGTTTGGGGAGTAGGTCAAATTATACAATTCTAAATCATATGAGTCAATATATAACGTAATCTTTTTGCAACCTAAAGCCGAACCATTTAACCAAAAGAATCCTAATTGATATTCTCCAAAGACTGTTACGGCATCCGTTAAGTCTAATATCGTGTCATTATTAAAATCATATTTTAATAACGTTCCATCAATAGTTCCACTAGAGTTGATTAATTCAGCCCCACTATATTGGGTACCATTTGGGTAAAAAAGCGTAGCATTTGCATCACCGCTTATGGGTGCACTTAAATTGGGATCTTGTATGTCAAGACTAACTGAAATATTATCACCATACATAAAGCCATTTGTTTCTGATAAAATTCCCTTATAATTAATGTAACTATGCATCTCATGAATAAAATTAAAACTGGTAAGATTAAGTGTAAAGATTCCATCAGGAGTAGTGTATGATTCGTTAATTACAAGTTTATAATTATTAGGTTGATCAATAACAGCTGACTCATCTTCTAATAACCATAAAAATTCTTCATTATTTGAATTTGTAAGATTACGTGCATTCATATAATTAGGGTAAACATACCAAAATTCAAAGAAATCCCAATTATTGAACTTGGAACTATTTTTATCAAAGTTATATTCCAGTACCCATTCGGGATCCTCATCATAAGTAGCATTATAACTTGAAGTAGCACCTTCAACCCAATAAGCTTCTATATTGTAAGTAACATTAAATTCAAATCCACCAATCACACTTCTATTCCAATCCAAATAAATTTCAAACTCATTAGTAGGACTGTCTTCAACTGCAGGACTGAAACTATTATTCCATCTCCCTATTCCCCATGTCAAATAAGAACTTTCATTATAAGGATATGAACTAATTTCTAAATTCTCTATTGAATTATCTTGAATATTTAAGGTAATTATATCCTCATACTTGAAATCAGAGGGCATATATCCTCTTGTCACATTTAATCTGAATGGAGTTGCATCTAATTGACCAGAAATGTATGGTTGAATGGTAGTATCTACTTGCTTTTTCGCTAATGACCAACTTAAACCATCATTATTTGTGGTTATTAGCTGATGATCAGTTGTCCCATCAGCTGTAAAATCAATGAAGGGTAAGGTTACAAGACTATACACATTATTTGAGGTATTTGATTTTATAACGATGAAATAATTTGAAAGATTTAAGTTCTGAGTGTTTGCTAAATTGAATTCAAAATAAGAAACAAAATCTTGGGTGTGATTCACTAATAAAAATGAATCGATCATATCACTATAATCTGGATTTAACTTTTTACTTCGTAAATTTCCCTCGGTTCTAATAATTGTATCATCAGCGCGATACAGTGTAATATTCAGTTCTGCTGACTCTGCTGCGGTTAAATTCAATGCTCTTATCCATACATAAAATCCATTTACGTTAGTTTTTTGTCCTTTTAAATCAAATTCCAAAGCAACATAAGTATTATCCTTAATTGGTAAATCAAAAGCATATGTTGATTCTGGTTTTAAATTGTAGAAATGCCCCGTAAAAGGAGATGAATCTGACCGCTCAAATATGAATTGAAGATAACAAACATTTGATAAATCGATATAGTTCAAATTCTCATTAATAAATTTTTTTTTAATCTCCTGAATTCCTATACTACTATTAATAGGTATTGAATTTGTAAGATTAACCCAAGCTAGTTTTGAATAATCCCAAATTCTTATTGTTAGGTTAGCACTAAGTGAAAGATCAAAAAGCAGTGATACGATTATCCCTAATATTTGTGTTCTGTTAAATTCTACATTTCCATTAATGACCCCGGGATTTGAATAAATTTCATCAGTGTAATTTGCTTTTACTGTAAAATTTAATTTCCCATTGTTTGTTTGTAGCCATAGATTAGTTGAATTTGAGTTGTCAACTAAATTATTAAAGCTACCGCTTAAAAGCGACGTACCAGAGCCATAAGAAATATCTGAATCAGGATTCAAATCAAAGGAGATGAAATCTGAGGCATCTAGTGCATAAACATCTTCAAGGACATATTCCGTAGTGAAATTATTCTGGAAAGAGAAATTGAAATCCCCATAAGTGAGAAACATATCATCTGAGGTAATGGAGGGGATTGTAAAATACTCCTTATTATCATTTAAATTATTAGATTCATTACTTACGTAAATCCTAACATCTTGATCATCACCATTACCAAGAATATAATCATCTAAATCAAGATTAGAGGTATTGGGAATATCTTCTAAATTATTAATATTATTCTTATTATCTTTTATTAAATTGGCATGGTTAAGAAAAAGTACGTTAGATATGAAAATAAATGAAATAAAAATTACGACAATTGCGACTCGTTTAATTTCCTTTTTATGTCGAATCAAGAAAATAACCGTGAAACCTAATTTTTGAATATAAAATCATTTAAAAGTATTAAAATTTCCTAAATTTTTAAATTATATCAGTTAGATTACTACATAACAAAATATTAATAATAATTGAATTTGCCTAAAATAGAAATACAAATATCTAATATTGAGGATAAACATTTGACTGAAGAATTAATAATCCAAGAAATTGAAAATAATACTGAAGAATATATCCATTTTTTAAGGGATCTTATTCAAACAGATTCTTATAATCCTCCAGGCAATGAGAGAAATGTTGCCTTGCTAATCCAACAGTATTTAAAAGAAGTACACATCGAAAGTGAGATTTTTCCCTTCGGTGACAATCGAGCTAATTTAATTGCAAAGTTAAAAGATGAAAGTGAAGGAAAAAATTTATTGTTCAATGGACACATGGATGTTGTTCCACCTGGTTCCCTTGAAGAATGGAAAGTACCTCCTCTTTCTGCTACTATTAAACGGAAGAAGATTTTTGGAAGAGGGGCTACTGACATGAAAGGGGGGTTAGCTGCTATTGTCATTGCATTAAAAATTCTAAAAAAATTAGAATTAGAATTATCAGGAAATCTTATTGTAAACGCAGTTGGTGATGAAGAAACTCAGGGATTTTTGGGAACTAAATGGTGCGTAGAAAATAAATTAAACGACATACCCGTTGATTTTACACTTATTTCAGAACCTTCAGGTCTCAATCCCCTACCAAAAGCAATAATGTTAGGAGAGAGAGGAAGGGTGTTGATAAAAATTATCACAAATGGAGTTTCTGCTCACGCCGCGTTATCTTCTCTCGGCAAAAATGCAATCTACATGATGAGTAAAATAATCGAAAATCTTGATAAACTCGATAAGTATATGCCCCATATTGAGCCTCCTATAAAAATGGAACGGTTAAAAAAATTACTTAGTGCTGCATTTGCTAGTGAAGAGGTATTTAATAAGATTTTAAACGATCAACCAAGGATTGCTGCGCTCTTAGACTCTTTAGTTAAATCCACAAGAGTTCTGACAATGATTAAGGGAGGAATAAAAGATAACGTTGTTCCCGACATGTGCGAGGCAATTATTGATTTTAGATTGTTACCGGGACAAAAATCAGAAGATGTTATAGAAGGTTTGAGTCAACTTATCAGAAATGATGTTGGTTTTGAGGTCAGAGACAAAGCTGTTGGAGATCCCGACGATGTATTTGTCTATTTGGACTTACTTAGCGCTATAGAAGGCTCTTATTGGAAGGGATGGGAAGAATCTCAGGATTTAAAATACCTATTTGAACTTATAGTTAAGATTTACAAAAGAAAGCCCTTCTACTTGTTATATCCCCCATCAGCTGATGCGCATTACTTAAGAAATACGGGATTTTGTCCCCAAACAGTTTTGTTTGGTCCTGGCAGTGCAGGTACTGCTCATGCTACAAATGAATACATAGAAATACAAGATTTTATCAATGCTATTAAGGTTTACACGCTATTTGCATATAATTTCTTGAAATAATTTTAATATTACATTTTTTATTATCTCATTGATTTTGGGAAAATAGAACTTTATAAAATGTCATTGCTATTATTTTATTAATTTTGGTTAATTAGCATAAGTTTAGAGAACACTTGCCAGAGATAAAAATTGAAGATACTGTAATTTTACTTGATACTTCACGATCAATGGTAAGAAGGGATTTTAAACCTAGTCGTTTAGCTATTGGTCTTCAAACTGCAAAAACCTTCATCCAGTCAAAATTATCCATGGATCTAAAAGACCGAATTTCAGTGGTGTCTTTTGGGGATTCACCACATAAACTTATTGATTTTGCTTTTGACAAGGAAAAGTTAGTAAATTCCTTGAAGAAGGTAGAAATTTCGGGTAAGGGAAAATTGCATGACAGTATCTCCTTTGCATTGCAAATGTTAGTGGGAGAATTACGTAAAATCGGAGGAAAGGTACCCAGGATTTTAATTATAACTGATAATAAAGTAATTGTTAATCAAGAGCGATTAGATAAAATCGTGGATATCGCAAAGGGATTGGGTGTTTATATTGATGTTTGTCAGCTAGGAGGGATTGAAGGATATGAAGATGATACATTAAAAAGAATCTCTCAAATAACTAAGGGTCAATTTGGGGCTTTCAATACTTCAAAAGATATGATAAATGCGGGTAAACTGTTTTCTTCAAAAAAAGTAGTCAGAGAAACAATTGATTATTTTTCACCTCAAGAAAAAGAAAAATTTCCCCCTCTACTGAGTGAAATTGCATTGCCACTAAGGCGTCCGAATGTGTTAGAAATTCGACTAATGATGAGTGGAAAGGGTAGAGGAGAAGAGAAATGTAATATTTGTCATTCTGTGAAATCTCCCCTTACAGGTTCGGATTTTTATTCTGAAGGTAGATACTGTCCCTCATGCGATAGAGCGATGCACTTGTCGTGCGCTGCAATGTGGGCTAAAAAATCTGAGTCCAAAAAAAATGTATTTAGATGTCCATTTTGCTTTTTTCTTCTAGAGTTACCTCGTGTTGCTTTAAAATTTGCTGAAGATAAAGATGAAGAAACTACTAAAGTACAAATACTTGAAGAAGATGAAAGTAAAGATGCAAGAATGATACATATATCCCCAGAGAATATAGACCAAATCGATGCTTCATGCTTCTATTGTCATAGTATTTTTTTAGGAGATTATCAAGTATATCAATGCGATAAATGTGGTTCTTATTATCATAAACCCTGTTTAGATAAAATGGTTAATGAAATTAGCGCGTGTAGAAATTGTGGGGCTAGAATCATAATTGATTAATATCTTAACCCTTTCCTAAAATGATATTTTTACCTCGTATGGTTTAAAATATTTAAGCTACTAATCGTTTTATATATAAAAGAGTGTGAATAGGTGATTAATTTAACTTATAAACAGAAAGGAAAATGGGTTGTAACATCTGCGTGGCCTTATGTGAATGCTACTCCACATTTAGGCAATTTAATCGGAAGTACACTTTCTGCAGATGTATTTGCTAGATTTTTGAGATTGAAAGGAGAAGAAGTAGTATTTGTTTCTGGTTCAGATTCCCATGGAACACCCGTTTCTGTAGAAGCAAAAAAATTGCATGTTCCTGCTAAAGATCTAGCATTTAAATATCATGGGATAATTAAAGATTTGCATGAAAAATGGCAAATTTCATTCGATAATTATACTATAACGCATAATCCAACTCATATTGAATTGGTAAAGAAGATTTATTTAGATATTCAAAAAAATGGGTATATCTTAGAAAAAGAAATTGAATCTCTATTTTGTGAAAATGATAACTTATTTTTACCAGATAGATTTGTTGAAGGCACATGTCCTAACTGTAAAGATGAAGAAGCTAGAGGAGATCAATGTGACAAATGTCAAAAGTTATTAACACCTTTAGAATTGATAAAACCAAGATGTGCAATATGTGGAAATGCACCCATAATTAAGAAAACCAAGCATTGGTACCTAAATTTACCTAAATTACAGAATAAATTGAAAAAATTAATTGAAGAAAATAATATTATGCCAGATAACGCACGTCAATTGTGTTTAAATAGCATCGCAGAAGGCTTACCTGAACGCGCTATTACCCGTGATCTAGAATGGGGCATTCCCGCTCCCTTCAAAGGAGCAGAAAATAAAACGATTTATGTGTGGTTTGAAGCAGTTTTAGGGTATATAACTGCTGTTAAAGAGTGGGCTGATAAATTAATTGAAAAACCTGAGAAATTCGATTATTTCTGGAAGGACCAAGAGACAAAAACAGTATTCTTTATCGCAAAGGACAATATTATTTTTCACTGGATCATTTTTCCGGGGCTCATTTTAGGCTATAATGAAGATAAAAAGAGCGAAGATCAGTTTGTTCTTCCTTATAATGTCTCATCTACTGAATTTCTTATGTATGAAAATGAAAAATTTTCAAAATCACGAGGAATTGGCATATGGATCGATGAGGCACTAAAATTAGCTCCTCTTGATTATTGGAGATTTAACTTGTTATTTAATCGTCCAGAAACGAGTGACACTTCTTTTTTATGGTCTGAATTCGGAAATAGTATGAAAACGCTTAATGATAATATCGGGAATTTTATACATCGGACTCTCACCTTTATTGACAAACAATTCAACAGGAAGATTCCTAAAAAAATAAAATACGACGGCATTGACAAAAAATTTATTGAAAAATTAAACAATATTGCTAAGGAAATTGGAGAAAGTCTACAAGATTTCAAATTAAGAAAAGCAATAAGAGATGTAGTAAATTTTGGAAAAGAAGGGAATATATATTTAAATGATAAGGCACCATGGCATTTGATTAAAAATGACAAAGATGCTGCGGGACATGTATTTAATATATGTATCCAAGCGGTGTACGCTCTAGCAATTTTGTTAGGACCGTTTATTCCAGAGACCTCTGAAAAAATTTTGTCCTATTTAAATGGCCCTAAGCTGTCAGAAATATTATGGGATAGCATTGGTGAGAATTCAATCCAAGCGGGAACCAGTATCAAGAAACCTAAACCTCTTTTTGAGAAACTAGATCTTGAAGAAATTAAGGAAAATTATAAAAAATTAAAAGAAGGAACACCAAAGGAAGGAGGAAAAGAATTGATTTCATATGAGGATTTCCAAAAATTAGATATAAAAGTTGCTTTAGTGGAAAAAGTGGAAAAAGTCCCCAAAGCCGATAAACTGTATAAATTATTTATAGACTTAGGAACAGAAAAAAGAATTATAGTAGCAGGTTTGGCTGAGTTTTATAAAGCCAATGAATTAGAAGGAAAGAAAATTATTGTATTAACTAATCTAGAACCAAGGAAATTACGAGGTATTACCAGTGAAGGGATGCTTTTAGCTGCGGATTTTGAGAATAAAGTATCCATATTAATACCAGATAAAGATATACCTATTGGTGCAAATATTAGATAAGCTATAATTTCAGAGAAAATAAAGGATTTAATCGAGCTACAATTTCACCAAGATTAAGTTGGAGAGTTTTTAAAACAATATCACGTCCTCTGTATTCGAATTGTAATTCTCCTACATTTCTTACAATTTTTAATCTGCTTGTATTAGTCTTGAGGGAAGTAACAAAATACCTTTGATGTTTGTATTCCAAAATATCTAATACATCTTCTATATCTGTAAGTTCATATCCCCCACCATGGGGAAGAATACAAGCATTAGTTAAAATATCTACAAGTTCAAAGTTTTCTGCTCTATTTAGAAAACCCTCATTTTTTAATATGGTTGGTGTGAAATTTTTCTTTCCCTTAAATAAATAAGCTGAAATATCTGCCCTTAATGTAGTTGGAAAAATCTCAGAGGTGATAATTTCACAACTTGTATCTGTACAGTTACTACCTAAATACATATTGTTGTAATCTTTAAGAAATTGGTGAGGTTGATTGCATATTAATCTAAATCCATAATCAAAAAGTTTACTTGCAATTATTTCCCTTTTTGAATTTGAGAACTTTAATGCTCTTTTATTGAACTCAAGATAATCTTTAGCATCAGAATCTAATAAAATATACTGTTTGCCAAGTTTGGTATCTATTTCTGTTGCTTGCTCCTTCAGTAGTTTCGATTTATCTATATATAATCCCGCACCATATTCATTATCATCTCTAAATTCTGGAGCTGAACCATGAATCAAGAACATATAAGGTGGAAAGTCCAAATCAGATAGATTTTTGGTTTCAAAGCAGTTAATAAAATGATTTGATATCCCATAATCCCAATTTATTTGAATATCATCATGATAAAGCTCGGTGGATTTTACATCATCGATTTTTTTTATTAGATTGTACGGATCCGGAACCTCTTCCAATCCTCCTGCGAGAATTCCGCAACAATTTGGCTTTAAATTCAAAAAGATTAATTTTTCTTCTCCATCTCCCCAGTTTAAACGACCACCATATCCTAATCCAGAATTCCATCTATATTTATTTCTTGAAATTGTTTCATCTGGGGAACTGATAAAAGTTGCTTTAGGTTCAAATCCATACGCCTCTTGGATTAGATGAAATTGGGCAAGACCATATTTCATATTAGCTTTACATAATCTAGACGCACCATCATTGATCCCTGTAGAAAAAATGAATTGACTTGCTCTATCGAGTAATTCCGATTTCGTAAGCTCAGATACTTTTTGGTAATTAGATAATGTTCGCATTTTGACGGGTTATCCTAAAAGAAACTATATATTCTTGTCAAAGCATATATAGAAAAGATTTATATATAAGATTAATGATATTACTTGGAAAACCTCATTAAAAAAGTCTTAAAAAAAGAGAAGATACAACATTTAAAATGGATGAATCGACTGATTACGTATTATATGACGTCTTAAAAAACCGGATAAGTTATGGGACTTTTACAGGCTCTATTATTTCAAAATGCCAAGACAAGATCATCTTTTCAGATAATTTTACCATTTCAAATTCTGGAATAATTTCTATATCACAAGGTCTTATTGTAGGATTCGAGAAAGAGGATAAAAAGCCATCTGCTTTTTCCAAAAAATCTGATTTTACGTGGGAAAGTTTTGAAGATACACCATTAGAATACGCAATACTCATATCAGAAAATATCATGGAACAATACAATAAAGAACAGTTTTCATTTCCCTTTACTATTAGTTTATGTCATACAGCAGGATTATATCTTAATAACGCAAGAGCAAAGATTGATCATCTTGATTTCTTTAAAGATGAAATCCTTAAGAATCCGGTTTCTTTAATAGAAAAAGGTATTATAATGGCTGATAAAGTTGTTATAAATGAAAAGGGAGATCCTGTTTTTTACGATTGCATAATTGTTGGAAGGGATGATCAAGATGAAATAAAAGCAAGTTATGAACTATTTGTGAATGTTGATGACAGAGATGTTTTATATATTATAATATTAGGTATTGAAGAGTTAAAGGATAGTACTACTTAGATTATGCTCATATTTGAAAACAAAGAACAAAAATTAATCAATATACTAAAATTTGTAGGCTCTCCTTTTAAAAAATTTGTAAGTACAGGAGAGATTAAAGAAGATGCTGATTTAGTCCCTTCAAGAAAGGATTTTTTAGAGAAAATCGTTAGTACTATTAAGGACGATAACAATTTTATATTACCGATAATTGGTAAAGTAGGTGTAGGCAAGACTCATCTTTTTTGGGCTCTTAAGAATATACTGCATAATTACAACACGGTATATGTTTCTTTAGAGACAGTTTATAAGAAATTCTATTATCGTACCTATTCAGAATTCATCGAATGCATGGCTGTAAAAATCGGCGATAAAGTTGAATCGGAAGATCGAATAGAACCTTTGAGAAATATGACTAAACAATTGTGTAATGAATGGGGTGCGAAACAGAGAAAATATGGATTTTTCCAGATAGCAGATCTTGATAAAATTAAAGAAATTGCATTAAAAAAATGGGGCGATAAATATGAAAATAAGGATGCCTTAAACGATATAATTACTGCAATTATCGCTCACCAATTAGAGCCCTACAAGAAACATGAAGCAGAAAGATGGTTAATGGGAGAGTTAATGGACGTGAGAGACCTTTCTCGATTAAATTTAAAACATGATCTCAGAAAGAGGAGTCATGCATTCACTATGTTAAAAGTATTCATTGAGCATTCGATCAAAAAGAGCCTCTTATTTCTAGACGACTTTGAAAAAATTATTCCTCTTCAGAAAACTATATATGAAAGTACTGAAAAGGCTGAAGATATCGAAGAAGTATTTGATCCGCGGTGGTTTGGAACTAAAAAAGCTCCTGAAGAATATTCTGCTGAAAAAACTTTGGATAAAGTCTTTAAACTTCATGATATAAATGGTCTAAAAATGATAATAACTCTCAAATCAATTGAACATCTTGAAGAACTAAAGAAAAAAATTAGGGAGAAAAATGATCAACATTTAATTAAGCTTAAAGATCCCTTGGTTATATCTGATTTTGAAGAAGATGATGTATACCAGTTTTATAATGAAAATATGGAATTATTCTTTACCAACATTGAATATAAAGAATATTCGAAATTATTTCCTAAATCCTATTTCCCCTTAAATAAATCCGTATTAAAATCTATTTTCCAACAAGCGAATGGAAATCCGAGAGAAGTAGTAAAACTCCTTAATAAATTATTTAATGAAATTATTGGTTCAAATGAGAAATTAGAAGAAATTCTAGAAAAATTTCAGAGCGCATAATTAGAGCGTCTTCAGAAGAATACTTTGTAATGTGTCAATTTCTTTCAAATAAATCACTTTATAGTTATCTTTCCATCCAGAATTGCTAATAAATCTGCTAAAAGCTTCCAGGTCTGTTATTAGTTTAAATTTAATTAAGAGGAGGGATCTAATTGCTCTAGGTTTTAGGATCTTATAATTTTTAGAAGTATCCAAAAATCTATATATACTTTCCAATTTTAACGGAACACTCTCTAACACCTGCCTACAAAGATCTAAAATTTCTGTGTCTTTTGTATTTAACACACGAAAAAATTGTAATATAATGGAATTAGGGAGGCTTTCAAAACTTGTCAATAACTCTAAAACACCTTTTTTTACCGGCAAATAATCATCATTTAATGCATTTCCTAATAAGAAAAAAATGTCTTCATTGAGGTTTGTGTTTTTTGAGATCTTACTAATCGTTTGGATAATTTCATAACGAATCCATCTATCAGAGGTATAAAATATATCGCTTAATTTCTCGAAATAATAATTTGATAATTTCGTCACATTACCAATTTCCCCTAAAACAAATATCAAATTTAATTTAATTTTATTATATAATCCTTCATCTGTCTCATTTAGGAAGTATTCTAAAAATGAAAGATATTCTTCCTTAGGATTTTTACTGATTCTAATAAGAAAATCATTTACAGTCTCGGGATTACTTGAATTCTTTAGATTATTGAATTCATTTTCAAACGGATCCATAATTTATTCGGTTATTACCTCAGTTTTATCAATAAATATCTCTTGTATTAATGGTTCAAGAGAAGGAACATCTTTTAATTGAATTTC